>NZ_JBLYZG010000002.1:0-219094 GCF_049310245.1 Endozoicomonas sp. ALB115
TGCTTAAGAAAGGGAAATAGTTACGTTACCGTTACGATTCTGGTGTCGTGAACATGAATTCTGGAGTCGTGAACGCGATTCTGGAAATCGGGCAAAAATGTTCACGATCAGCCAGAATCCATGTTCACGCCTGGCCAGAATTCGTGTTCACGCTTTGCCAGAATGAGCGTTCACGATTAGCCAGAATATGCACGGAAACACTGTTAATCTGGAATATCTGAAGATCAAAGTGGATGGTGACGAAATCTTTAATAGAAAAGCAACGAGTGCAGATAAAGAGTGGACATACGTCCATGGAAGTCTTAATGGAGACTTGTATGGTAGGTGGTGGTTGAATCCAGAACAGTTTGAGTATTTGTCTAGTAAATTGGCTGCTGGAAATAGAGTTGTCTACAAGGTTGGCTATAGAAAAACTGGAACCACTGATAAACTAGGAATTAATGTATACTCAAGTCATGAAGATTACACAAAGTCTGCTTCTCTGAAGGGATCAGCCAAAGCAATCAAAGAATTCAAGTCTCTTTGTAAGTTCTAATCGTACGGGGAGCACAGCCTCCCCTCAGCTTTCTTCTAAAATTCCTCCCCGTTATACCCTTCCATTCTAAAATACACTTCCACTCTCTTGTATACTCCTCTCATTCCCAGTCAACAAGACTAATCCCATGAAAATCAATCTGTTCCCCTCCGCAGACCCAAACGACACCAACATTATTGCTATTCCAGGTACCAAAAATACCCAAATGTGGGAAGATTGGTTCAATGACAACATCATAGAGTCGTATGGTGATGAAGGCTACCCAGTCATAGAATATGAAGGTCAGAAACTTGCATTTATCGAAGGAACCACATTTGTAACGGGAATGATTGTTTGTGCCTTCAAACGAGTTGTTGATGACGATTTGTTTCCTTGGGATTCTCACTCTGTTGAATTATTCAAGAAAGAGATGGAAGGAAGGGAAGCAGTTCGTACAGCAGTTTATGGGGTAGTCAAAGACCAAATTGCCAATAATGACTACGAAAGTGCATTTGCAGCAGTAATTTTGAATCCTGAAATGATGTCATGCGAGTATCCACTTTCTATAATGAAGCTACTGGATGAGTCTCAATTAGAATCCAAGAAAGCATTCAGCGAGAAGATTAGCTTTGAGGAATTCGAAAATCTAGCGTATAGGGACTTATCCAAAGCGATTATTAAGGAATCTATTACGAGACACAGAGACGAGTTAATAGCAGAAAATCCAACTCCCCTAACGTTCTACAAATGGATGGACAATAACAAGGATTATGAGTGGGATGAGGTATTACTTGAGTGCAGATACGGAGAATTGACTGAACCTTCGTACATAGGCGCAACTGATAATATGACTGATTTCGAAGTGGTTCAGAATATGATGAAATTCGCCATGACTGACGAAGAACGTAAACAGGTTGATCAGTAAACTTCACCTCACTCAAGGCATGGGTGCCACAACTATCGACTTCTCCTTCATTGTTTTCACCGAATGGTCGCCAAAGAAGTCATTTACTAGTCAGCTGACACTGAAAAAGCTGGTCTTTAAAGACCAGCTTTTTCCATTTGTCGAGGCAGAAGCTTCAAATAAATCATAGCTCTTAGATCAGCCTTTGAAAGCATTTCTCCTACTTCGAAGAGATATTCTATTGCGCCAGCTGTGCTATAACCTGCTGGGGTTTTGCAGTTAGTCAGTCTGAGCAAACAGGATACTCCCTTCATTGCTAGATTTTCAGGCATTTCTTTTAGCATTAGTTTTATGAAGCGAATGATCGTTACAATATCTATTCCATCATCGGTAATTGAGCTTAAAATATTGCTGAGAATATACTCAGCCCCTAGTTTCTGATCCTCAGCTCTGAGATATAGAGTCATCAAAATTGATAGAATTTCAATGTTTTGTTGGGTTTTGCTGGGTACTGGTATTAAATTTCGGCAAACAAACTCAAAATACTCGGCACTTTCATCCTGTTTCATCAACCATGTTAGAACATAGGTTGGTGTCACTTCTGATAAATACAGTCCGGTGTTTAAGTTTACAAAGTGCTTAGAGAACTCATCCTTTGTGATGTGGTGGTCTTCTGTTCTCAGTTGCATCACCTGCAACGATGAAACAGTGATGATGTCAAACCTCTGGGCAAATGCTTGAAGGTTGGCATCGTCAGTGACCAAAAATCTGTCTTTGTGTCCATGACAGGCGATCAGTGTATCTCTAGTCGTTTGGTCGATACACTCAAGAATCTTTTTGTCTTCATCTTCAAATTCAAACGCAGGGATGCTTTCTAACTCAGTTATATGACCATTCTCAGTTAATTCTAAGAACTCATTACACAGATTAATCCAGTGGTCTTTTTCTCCCTGAGTTTTATCTTCTAGTCTCAGCCTGTCATTGTCCAAGTCCCAACTTGCATACATTCCTTCGTTGCCAGAAGATTGTGCCAAGTGCTTTTCGTAGTTAATTTCTCTAGTGATTGATGGTACAACAGCCACATCTCCCCAAAGTCTGCGAAGAACATCATTTTGCTGAGATAGGAAAACTAAGCTTCCGAGCACAGTCAAGTCGATGACTGCATACTTTAGGTCAGAAATTTTATTGGCTGTATCATCATCGATAGTACTGCTAGTCGATATCCTCTTCTCGTGGTTCTTAATCAACAGATGCAACCAACCCTTCAAAGCTCCGCCACGGAATGACAGGGCAGTGAGGCATGGTAGGTGCTTGTCGATTATGAAACCTTCCAGTCTTTCTTGCGCTTCTGCGGACTCCTTTAGCAAGTCAAAGATAGGCTTGACTTTTTCATCATCAGAGCCTGTTTCGGGAAGGCTTAACTGATGAAGTTGACCGGGACTTTTCCGCTTTGGGAGTTCTGTCTGTGCATATCGGTATGCCCATAGCTGAGGGGAATAGATAGAAGTGATAGTGACCTCGCCAATAGCCTCGTTGGAAATCTCATCACCAACCCCTTTCCCGATGAGATCAACAGCTAACTCATCTTCTGACGAATATATTTCGGAGACCTTAGAAATATCAATAAAGTCGTCATCAATAAGTATTCTTTTTCCATCACTAAGCTCAACAGCCGAGTGGTTACTAACGACTTTATGTTGTTCCCACTGTAGATCATCGTTCTTGGATATGTGGTTAAGAATTGCCAATTGATAGGCTTCTAAAACTTCACCTCTGCGTGGGTTTTCATGAATGAGTCTGTACCATTCAGGAAGGGTATCCTCAGGTGGAAGGGTATGGGATAGTATGGTTAGATATGTTAATCGATAAGATAAGTGACCTTTGGGTCGAAACCCCCACTTTCTGATGTATTTGTGGAACTCCATTTCCCATTCTCGCTGCTGCATGTTGACTTGCAGCCAGTATATTTTGAACGGAAGGGCATCATTGTCATTAATTTTACCCAAAACTGTTTCAATTGCTTTTTTGAGCTTCTTTGAGTTCTGGGTTACATGGATATAATTAAGGTGCGCCAGTTTTAGCGGTAAATAAGACTCAATGGGAGCGCCATTATCGAACTGGTCATACCACAGTTTCATCTCTCGGCGGCTTTTTTCCTTTTCAAGTGCTGCCATGAAATTACAGAATGCTGGTCCGAACCCTGCGCCAACTTCCTTAAATATGCTATCAAATATATTGATTGCCGTTTTGTGATTGCCGCATAGACACAACGAAGTGGCTTTTGTAAGTTGCTCTCTTATATCAGCCGCTCGGTAGCTGGTTAAATACTCTACAGATGCCTTCTTTTCTTGCTCACCGCCTGCTCTATAACGATGGACTGCTATTTGCGATGCATAATGAAAGTCTTCAATGTCACTGAGTGGATTAGTTGACTCGGAGTTGAAGATGGTACTATCAGGTAAACTGTCAGGTTGTACTTTGCTGGCCTTTTCCCATTCATCAAGATTAAAAAGTACCACAGTATGAAAATGAGCCAGTTCCTTTTGGTCTGACTCTGGTAGAGACTCTATCAGCACTAAAGCAGACTTATAATCCCCAGCTTCTTGGTAACAATTGAGCAGATTCCTGATGCATCCGATGGGTAGACTCGAAAGAGTAAGCTGCTCATATAGGTCAATGGCTTTGGTTGGTTTGTAAAGTAAGGCATTGACAGATGCCAGTGTATTTATTGCATCAAGGTACGAATATCCTTCCTTGTTTGTTGCATCCACAATGGCCTGAACTTTGCCTTCAATGGCTGATAGCTGCTTATACTTCTTGATGGGGAGATGCACCCCCTCGATTACGGAGCCATCCTTTATTATTTCGTTGATTTCAATATGCAGAGCGAAAAGTGATATTTTTAGGTTGTTCACTTTTTGGCGCTGCGTGTCAAGTAATGGTGCAATGGCACGCTTCGCTAATGCATAATCTTTCTGATTAAACGCATATGCAGCAAGTGAAGAAAGAGCATAATGGTAGTGCTGGTTTGATGTTTTATCCTTATCATCTAACCAGTTGGCTATGTTTTCAGCAGCTTTTTGTGATAGCTCAGCTTCTTGGGATTCTACTGCAACAGCTTGGATGGTTGGGTTGTCTGGATACGATAAAATTGCACCAAAAATTTTATCTCTGGCCTGCCTCTTTAAGGCTTCATTTCCAGATAAAAAGCAGATCAGGGAATGCCATGCAGACAGCTCTTTTAGCTCTTTGTCGGTGTCTGACAACGCATCATACCAATCAATACCCTCTTGATAGGCTGATGTAGTCCAGCAGTAACTTAGATAACTACTCCCGATAGACCGTTTTCTGTCTCCGTCGTAAGCGGCAAAGCTCTCAGGCTGTACAAGAGGTCTGATCACCTTTCCAGCATCATCCCATTCCTCTCTTGCAGCGGCTTTCTGAAAATCAGATAGATAGTCATCCGTTAGAGCCGCTGGTACAGTTGCCCCCTGTATGTACACCGTGCTGTATGTTACGCTGCCATTGTTGGTGCCTATGCTGTTGACTTGCGTTGCCGAACCTGCTTCTCCAACTGCCTGTAGGTTCTCAACGTCATTAATGAATAATTTTTCGTCACCCATTAAGCAGCACCAAAGCTTGCCAGTAAGCCCCCGACTGTTGAGTATAATGATTGGGCACTGGCAGCTACGCCAGCCAACTTGTGGCCTGAGTCAATCCAGCCTTGAACCTTGCCAGAAAGTGTATTGATGACGTTCTGTTTATCTGCCTTTGGATCAGCAAGCTCTGCTTCAGCTTCGGAGATGATCTGCTCCAGCTCTTGGGTGTGTTCGCCAGCACTGTGCTTGCTCAGCACATCCTTGATGGCAGCAATTAGACGGATGGTGTCATCTACGGAAATGCCGTTGTTCTGGACTACATTTCCTTCGACTTTCTCGATAATCTGTGCGTTGCCGTTTACATTGTTGATCGTTATCGCCATTTGCAAACCTTCAGTTGTATATGGTGAAAATATTGACTGTAGAGGGCTATTTTCCTATAAACTTGCATGGTCGTACAAGGACGACCATCGTCATGTACTCACCTGCCAAGAGGTTCTCGAAAAAATGCTCAGAGGTCAGTAAAGTTAGGGTATTCCGTCTTTTGTGGTTATTGTTAGGTGTTCAGAAAAATGAGCAAGCTTTACACGGTTGAGGAGGTGTTAGACCTCAAGACAGGCAATATCTACCCTGCTGATTATTATTTGCTCAGAGGTCAGTATTACCTTGACAATCTGCGTGAAGAGCTTGAGATAAGCCTGCAAAGTAAAGAAAGTCCGGGGACATTGGTATGTAGTAAGTGTTTGCAGAAGCTGAAGGTTCGTCGTGATATCGTGATGAAAAACGGACAGCCTCGAAAAGCCCATTTTGCTCACTACCAAGATATTGACAATGATTGCCCTTACAAGACAGATCGACATTTCTCAAAAGAAGAAATGCGCTTAATGACTTTTGCGAACGTTAAGGAATCTGATGCACATAAACAAATGAAGTATAGGCTGCGCCATGCCTTATCGGTTGACCTAGAGTTTGAAGATATAAAGCAAGAAGAACACATCAAAGCTACGGAAGATAAAAACTTTCGCAGACCTGATGTGAGTGCTTTCTACGATTCACAAAAAGTCGTTTTTGAAGTACAGCTAACAACTACTTTTCTCGATGTGATTGTTGGTAGGAATGAGTTTTACCGGAAGGAAAATATTCAAATTCTTTGGGTGTTTCAACGGTTTAATCCCGAAAGTACAGTACAAACAGAGAACGATATTTTTAATACCAATAAAACTAATGCATTTGTGTTTGATGAGGAAGCATATAACCTCTCTATACAGCAGAAGAAACTACATTTCTGGTGCTACTACTTGAGACCTTACCTCTCCGGGGCAAAAATACACGAGGTATGGGAAAAGCAAATGGTAACATTTGATCAGCTAAACGTAGATGACAAAAAGACTCGCCTCTATTACTTTGATTACGATCAAGCTATGGATTTACTGAAAGCTGATTTGAATGCTGCAATTATTAGGGAGGAATTCCATGATTACTTTTGCAACATCAGGCAGATATCAGACGTAAACTTACAGCCTCGTGATATTGAGATTTTTCAGAAGCTCAAGGGATACACAGGTCTTGATGCTACTGTTTATGACACCCAGTTTGGAAAGAAACTTGATAGAAACTTAGTTTGGCTCCTAACTCTTTTGTACTCTGCAAAATTGGGTAGTAGAGTGCAAGGGAGAAGTAATCTCAAAACTTTAACTGCACAGGTATTTATATCTCCTGCGCTGCACCAATTCTTTCATGCATACGCCTATCTATGTAATTACTACAATCACGACTTCCACCACAAGACGTATCGCGAAAGAAGGGAAGAGTTAAGGAAGGAGTTGGCTCCAGCCAAGCAGAACAGGCGATATGACCCAATAATCAAGTTTCTTTTTCCGGAATTAATACAGACAAAATATTTTTCAGAGTAAGATTCTACCTGATAATTATCGTTGACTTGGTGTTGTTCTGATAGTTTGCTTCGACATTTTCTTTATTAACCTTAATCCGGCATGGAAGCCACTACTTTGTTCTTTTCCTCCCCGATAACCTTCTTAATCTCAGAATTTCCCATCTCTCTATACTCAAAGCATTTCCCGATAATTGGTAGCTTCTCTGCTATGCGATTTTGCAGGACGCTCACTATGTCTGTTGAATCCAGTTTCAGGTATGTATAGGTGAACAGTAATTCGTCTATCAGCTCCTCTGAAATGTCTCCAAGCAGGAGGTCAGTGAACAGCTGCTCAACTCCTACTACATCACCCTTCAAAATATTCATAACACACTCCAACCCTTGCAGCCCAACGGACATAAGCATAGTCTAATACTGGAATAAAAGGGTTTACTTACCAACCCAAATACTACCTATTCCGAAGTCACGGGTGCGGTGATGCTCACCAAAGCCTACAACCCCGCTATTATGACCTGGGCCGCAGTCATTGCTATTGGTGTGGCGTTTATCGGTAAAATTGGTGGATTCCTGTCAACCATTCCAGTGCCGGTGATGGGCGGTATTATGATGCTGCTATTTGGCTCCATTGCCGTTGTTGGCCTTAACTCGCTGATTAAGGCAAGGGTTGACCTGGGACAGCCCCGCAACCTGGTGATTGTCTCTATCGTGCTGGTATTTGGTATCGGTAATATGGGCATTTCACTGGGTGAATTTTCACTGAAGGGCGTCAGTCTTTGCGCACTGACTGCAGTCATTCTGAATTTGCTGCTACCCCATCGTGCCGGGGAAGATAGATACCAGTCTGCTGAAGTTGGCAAAGAAGACGTTGCCTGAGAAGCGGAAACAGGCGGTACTGTTGTTAAGTAGTTAACCAAATGAAATCATATATTTCTGACTAAGTTGTCAGTCACTCTGCGGCGTTGCAACTGCCCACTTAGCCAGAAATATACGATTCCATTTGGCCAACTACTTAAGTGCCGCCGTTATTATGGATCAGGCTGATGCCGGTTGTTTTTTTTGATTCTGCTCCTGCGTGTTCATCTGGATAAAATACGTAATGCCGCATAACTCCATCAGTGAGGCAACATTGTTGGGTACGTTATATAGCGAGAGATAGAAATGTCCTGCCAGTTGTACCTGACAATGAAGGAGTAATTGCAACCCATCGCTACTGATGCTTTTGAGCAGGGTGCAATCCAGCACAATATGGCTGGTGTCGATTCTGGTGGCATTCTCTACAGCATTCTCCAGAATTTGGATGGTACTGGCATTAAGATCGCCATCCAGAATAATCAGTGTGTAATTTTGATAGCTTTCGAGATTAATGGTTAATTCCATACTCCTTCTCCCGGTGTGATCCCTTAATGATCGAAATAGTAAGGGCTGGGGCTTTGTTTTTGCATAACACTCTGGTTACAGGGTCTGACAATATTGCCAGGCCATAGTTCATTTCAGGAGGTTTTTTTTGTGAGGAATGTTTTGCGGTAATTGGTTGAAATATAAATTATTTTTTAGCTTGACAAATCAGTCCCATGCCAGGTTCGAAGCTTTTTCGTACATCTTGAGCTTGGCTTCCAATTGTTTTACACGAGCTTCTTTATCTCGAAGCTCCAGTTGATAAAGATCATTACACTGGAGTCTCCCCGGTCCGCCAAATTTATACACGAGCTTCACACCAAACTTATTATTATCTCTTACGCTATTGTTGTGCCCTCTTTCATACTGATTATCGTAATCATCATTTCCCATTTCAGCATAGGTCTCCACACTCCATGGAGAATCATCAGCATCGAAAGAACAGGAGATTCCATCAGCAGTACGAATCGAGTCAGCAAATACATGCATGGAAAGCGTCATAGCGGCAATAGCAATAAGTTTCTTCATTTGTCTCTCTTACTTGTGCTGAACTGTCAGAGTGATGATCGCGTCATACGTTCCTGCTTTGACATCTGTCCGTTCGATATGTACGAACTGAGCTGTAGCAAGATACACTTTGTCTGATTTCAGATTGCTGAAATCAGCACCGTCGCCTATCTTGCTGGATTTTGAGCCAATACCCATATAGAGATCATCTTCAAGATTATTAACAGGTTGACCCGATGGAGTATTCAGGGATTCCAATTCGACATGGACAGTCAATGTTTCTCCTGTATTGGAAATAACTTTGAATGCCGTTGGATTGGAAGCAGCTTCTCCTTTGAAGCGAAGAGCACCTTGTGCATCGGTAATTTCGATTCCATACATTGGATCAACGTCAGTAGAGAACTGCATTTGATTATCATCGAGAGCCATTGCAGAAGCAGAAATGAAAAGTGTTGCAGCGAAAATTGATTTGATGTTCATGATTTCATCAAATAATGAATACGAGATCAGCGTTGGTACAAACACGAGTCCTGAATAGATCACGCTCACCGGGGATCGAAACAGAACAGATTTGAAACCTCTGTGGCTTATTTGATGTTTTGAATATAAGAGGTACATCAATCTTCCTGGTGGAATGAGCCTGGATCACTCCAGTTGTATCAATCACTTCACCATCCACAGTGATTTCATAGTCAGACGATTTTGACATCGATGACACTTTGATCTCTACTGTTGTGACTCGTGTCATTCGAATCGCTTCTTCGATATTGTCTTTGCCACCAATGTGAATGGGACTTTGTGTCTGGGCAAAAACAGAAGACGAGAACATCAATGCTAAAAATAATTTTTTCATTATTAATCAGGGGATTTTTCTTCCCTTCTCCTTGGATTCAAGAGCCATTTCAGAATCAGCTGGATCGATAGAAGTGGCCAGTATGGTGGCAACAAAAGCGATTTAAAGTTGTTTTTCTTAAATTACATATACAATTCCACAAGTAATAAGTTCACTAAATTTGAACGGTGATTTTATCATCTTGATTAATAAAACAATATTTACATTACTTATGAGTCTTATCAGTCACGACTACGCGAGATCCTTCAAGTCAATAACAATGGATGTTGTTCGGGTGGCGACCCGGGCAAAATCCAGCTCAGGCCCTGTATCGTACTGCAATGGTGGTGGCTTCAGAGGGTTAACCGATGTTGCCACCAAGGGAAATCCACTGGAGCCTTCTCTCTGCCGCCAGCGCAGGGAGACCAGGCTGGCATGGATGGTGTCTGCCTGTGGATAAGTGATCACGCCTGACGGTTGTTGAAGAGGATCCCGATTATCGTCCAGCAGAGTAATATTTTTGTCATTACACTTGCTAAATAGATTGATTGGGATATAAAACGATCAAATTCTTAAAAATAACGTATTTCATACTGGGAAATAGATATTTATATCTGGCTATTCGCCCAGTATCCAAAGGAGTTCTGGTTTGGCTGTATCGACTTCGGCAGAAACGTCATGGAAAGAGCCCGGTTTTCTCCATGCTTTTATCACCCTTGCTGCAATCATTGGCGTCATCAGTGTCGGGCTTTTTGTTCTGGAAACCAGCCTGCACAGCTTGATTCTGTTGTCCCTGATGATCGCTTCCATCAGCGCCTTTGCCCTTGGCTATGACTTTCGTGCCATTCGGGGTGCCATGAATGCCGGGATTAGCGGAGCGCTGACGGCGATTTATATTTTTATTCTGATCGGGGTACTGATTGCCGCGTTTATTCAAAGCGGTACGCTGGCAACATTGATTTACTACGGTATTGAATTTGTCAGTCCGGCGCTTTTCCTGCCTGCCGGGTTGCTTCTCTGTAGCCTGATGTCCCTGGCCACCGGTACCAGCTGGGGAACGGTTGGCACCATGGGGGTTGTCCTGATGGGGATCGGGACCACCATGGGCATACCCGCTCCCCTGGTTGCCGGAATGGTTATCTCCGGTGCCTGCTTTGGTGACAAGATGTCACCGGTTTCCGATACCACTAACCTGGCTGCCATGACCTCAAGGGTTGATCTCTACTCCCATATTCAGAGCATGCTGTTTACTACAGGACCGGCCTATTTGTTGGCCCTGGTGATATTCTCGCTGATGGGGCTCGGTTACGCTGAGAACCCGCTGCCCGCTGAACAGTTGTTCGCCATGCAGGAGGCTTTAAAGGATACCTTCACGATCAATGGCCTGACTTTGTTACCGCTGATCGTTATGTTGCTGCTCAGTATGGCCCGTGTTGCAGCTGAACCCAGCATGATGGTGGCATCTTCTGTTGCGGTGGTGCTGGCTATCGTCCTGCAGGATCAGAGTCTGCCCGCGGTGCTTAACAGCCTTTATGGCGGCGGCACGGTTGCGACAGGCCTGGAGAGCCTGGATGCATTGCTTGGACGAGGGGGGATCACCTCAATGATGTGGACACTGTCATTATCTCTTATGGCCCTGGCACTGGGTGGCATTCTGGAGCGTTGCCGTTTTTTGCGGGTGCTTATTCAAACGATTGTGATAAAAATAACCAGGGCATCCACTCTGGTTGCGACCACTGTTATTGCCTGCTTCACGGGCAATCTGACCATGGGGGAAGCTTACATATCGATCATATTGGGTGGTCAGCTGTTCAGTGAAGCCTATGATCAAAAGGGTGTAGATCGCCGTGTGCTTTCGCGCTCTCTGGAAGAAGGGGCGACACTCACCACAGCGCTTATACCCTGGACTACCGGAGGTGCGTTTTTTGCCTCGACCCTGGGTGTTGCCGTGATTGAGTATGCGCCCTGGGCTCTTTTAAACTGGCTCAGTCCGGTTCTTGCTGTGGTACTTGCCATGGTGGGTTTTGGCCTGTTCCGCAAAGGCCAGGATCTTCAACAAACCAGTCCGGCAGTTTAAACATTTAACGGGAAGCGTTCATGGTTTCCCTTGTTTCCGGGCTAAGTAGTTGGCCAAATGGAATCGTATATTTCTGGCTAAGTGGGCAGTTGCTATGCAAGGCGCAACGCAGGGAGCATAGCCGTAGCTATGTGACCGGAGTTGCAACGCCGCACGACTGCATGGATGCAGGAGATAGAGCAACGCAGGAGCAGTTGCCGGGAGTGACTGACAACTTAGTCAGAAATATATGATTTCATTTGGTTAACTACTTATAACCAGTCGGTCAACATAACGCCAACACTTAGTCGATTAGCGCTATCGTTGTAATCAATCAGGCTTTCACCGTAGCCATTGAAGTATTGAATATAACCCCGGAATCTTTTGTTAATTGGAAATGACCAGTCCAGTTGAACGGCACCTTTGTTATCACTTCGCAAATTATTTCTTAGCGTCATGCCAAGATTGTGCTCCCGGACCTGGTAACCCAGATGCAACTCACCATGGCCCATATACTTTTCAATATCAGGGTTATCATCCCCCCGGGAACTGTTTTGCTGGCCAGGTTTTTTTTCCGGCTCCGGAATCCGCCACCAGGGTTTGATGCTCACCACAACATTGTCTCTGGAAAAAACCAACTGTGCGTAGACTCTGTTCCAGCTTCTGGAAAGTTCTCCGCTGCGGCCATTGGACTGGTGAGTCAGCCCGGCCAAAACCGCATTCAACTCAAATCCCCCGAACTGATAGCTGGTGGGGAAAACCATATACACTTCCGGTTCATGATTGGTTTCCCGAAAGGGGGCCGAGTTACTGTTATAAGCCTGCCACCAGGAGGTGTTGGTGTAGGCAACGAAGATATCACCGTAACCATTGAATACACCCTGGGCCAGGGGAGCTTTCATACTCAGTTGAAACTTGATCTCGGTGTTGGAGAAATCATCAATATTGCGGATTTCAAAGGGGCTTGGGTTAGGGCTTTTATTGTAGGAAATGGGCAGCAGGTAGTTGGGTCGGTGAGGTGTGATGGCAAACCGGTTGTCCAGAGTTTCTTCTTCTTCCTGTAACCGCTGTTCAACGACGTTATCAGTGTCTTCCGTACTTTCAGCGACAACTGTCTGGCATTGCTGGCGGATTTCAACCAGTGTCAGTGAATCATCACCTTCTTTGAGTTGTTTGTATAAACAGTCGTCATAAGCATCAGAATAGGCCGCTATTGGCAACAGGCACAGGGTTAGCGCTGGAAAAAACGTACTTTTATACCAAGTCAATGCATTCATTATTAAGCCTTGCATTTGTTATCTAAAGCTAATTTATACAGGAAATTATCCGGTTGGCTATTGATGATTACCATAAATCATTGGATGGCCTGTGTGTTAACCCGCTTTGCATTTCAGGCCAGAAAATGTTTCGACGCTCAATCCCCTGATTCAGGGAAATGTATTTTGACTGGCAGACTTAAAGGTTTCTTTCCTCATCAAACTGTTCTGTTGTCAGCTGAACGTTTGGCCAGGGAATAAACAGGGCGATCAGGCTGATCACAGCAACAAGAGAAAGGTAGATAGCCGGCCCCGTGGTATTACTGGAGTATTTAGCCAGTAATGTTGAGGTAACAGGGGCGATGCCGCCAAAAATTGCAAACCCGATATTGTAGCAGGTGGCAATGCCGGTATAGCGAATCTCCGTTGGAAAAAAACTGATCAACAATGGCGGCAGTGCACCCGATGCAGTTGCTGCCAGCAGGCCACAGATCAACAGGATCTTATTCAGTTCGGCGTCTGGAGAAGAGAAGTACTGAAACGCTGGCCAACAAGTGGTGGCGACAATAATGGCCATAATGCCAAGAATCAGTTTGTGATTTATCAGGTCGGACAGCAGCCCGAATATCAGACAGAGTGGCGATAGCATCAAAAACGCCAGGGTGGTTTGCCAGGCAACGGCTTCCCTGGGAAAACCCAGTAGCGACGAGAGGAAACCCGGCATGTAAATGCTGTAGACAGTCACGGTTGCTCCACACAGGCCTATGGTCATGAGCCCGCAGATAACTCCCCGGGTATGTTGTGTGAAAAGGAGAACAATCGGTATGGAAGCCTGTGCTTTGGTCTGGTCCAGTGCTTCGAAAAATCCGGACTCGGAGAAGTGTTTGCGAATGTGATAGCTGATGATTCCCAGGGATCCACCGATCCAGAAAGGGACACGCCAGCCCCACTCCTTCATGTCTTCTGCCGAAAGGTACATTTCAAGTATTCCGTGCACGAACGTACCGAAAGATACACCAATCATGATGGCCAGAAACAGAATGCCTATCACCAACCCGCGTCTTTCAGGTGTTGTCTCACTGAGATAGGTGATGGATCCCGGAATTTCTCCCCCCAGGGAGAACCCCTGCAGTAGTCGTAACAGGATCAGCGTGATGGGGGCTGCTGAACCTATACTGTTCCATCCGGGCAGGCAGCCCATCAATGCAGTGGTTACTGCCATCAGAAAGATGGAAAAGGTAAAGGTCTTTTTGCGGCCATAGCGGTCCCCGAAGTGGCCAAAGACAATACCACCGAGGGGACGGGTCAGGTAACCAATAGCAAAGGTAGCAAATGTGTTGATTAACGAGGTGATATGGTCTTCAGCAGGAAAAAAGTTCTCGGCAATGTAGCTGGCCATCAAGCCATATATCAGGAAATCGTAAATCTCCAGCATGCCTCCAAGTGATATGGAAGATGCCAGCTTGTATTGACTGGAAGATGCAGTAATGCATCGTTTGGGCGTTGTTTGAGTCATCAATCCGGTAGAAAGTGGGTTGGTGAAACATGCAGGTGATGGATAAGCCATCTGCCATCGTGTTTTTTAAGCAGGTGAGTGGCTCTCAGGGACTGCTCTTCTTCCAGCTTTTCTTCTCCGGGTTTTTCTTCTCCGGGTTTTCGCAGTGTGGAAAGTACCCACAGGCTCCCGGAAACAATGGTGCTTTCATCCGCATAAATCTCTTCAAGCCGGAAATTGACCGATTTGATATCAAATCGCCGGAACAGTTCTTCATACCAGAGGGTTAACTGGTCAACAGAGGTAATGGTGTCACCCTCAGCGTTCCAGAAAAGCAGACCCGGATCGGGTTGGTAGTGACCGATGATTGCGTCGAGATCCTTACGGCAATAGCTGTCAGCGATCTCTGAGAAAAACTGGTCTACCAGTCTGGTTGCCAGGTCGAGGTCAGCCATGGCTGTTTTCTCCCCTGTCAATGGAGTTCAATGGCAATCGGGTTTGGAACATCGATTAAGAATAGCCCCCGTTTTGACAGCCGAATAAAACAATATGACTGATAATGCAAAATCGATGGTTGTGTTGGAGTTAAAGCCCAGGCTTTGGAGAGGTCTTATATACCGTTAAGAAATAATGCTGCTTTCATGTGGCTGACTAAACCATCAGCATCTATCTTACTTAGCATTCCTGAGACCTGTTGCTGCGAGCATTGGATACGGATATTGGTGTTGACCCTGGCTGACATAATAGTTTGCCGCCTTATGGGGTGTTCATCCCCGGGAAGTCTGCTCACAACGGTTTCCAGTCATGGCAACAATTCCATAAAAGAAAGCTTATTATGAAAACAATGACCTTGTCCTGGGTTTCGCTGGTGCTTCTGCTGTTGGTTAGCCCGTTGATTGTGGCTGAAAACCGGCTCGATCCCATAAAAAAGTATATCCACAAGCATTTTGCCGATCAGCTGGAGATTACCCGGGAGCAAATAGAGCAACTCTCATGGGTGCTGGCTAATCCAGTGGTTACACCGGAGTTATCTACACAGTGGTCATCGGCGGCCATCCATCGGGAGGTGTCAAGAGCACTGTCCCGATTATATTGCCTGCAGCTGTTAAGAAACGGCTCACATGAGGCCTATAAGGCATTTGTGGCACCTCAGACTGACCCTGATACTCCCAGGTTGTCAGAGCCATCGTTCCAGCAGCTGTCCAGGGAGATTGCGGGGCTGGACGCTGTCTCTTATGAAGTTCTCCGGGCAACAGCCATTCTCGATGCAGTCACTTTATCGCCGGAGGCACGTAAGCGCGCTGCTAAAGCTCTGGCTAAGCCTGTTCCTGAAAATTCGGTGGATTTCCTATCGGTTACAGCACCCTATGCTGAGAAGATCTACCCGCTGGCTCGCTCGATTATTACCAAACACCCTTCAGCTGCCCGGTTGTTTGAAATTGTCTATCTGCCTCATAGCCACCTTCGCCATATGATGTATAACGAGGGCTCTTTGTCCATGTATACCGTGCTTAACTCCGGGATACAGAACAAGAGCATCAGTCACGATGATATGAATCTATGGTACGACCATTGGGTGGTGAATATTGCCGGATTCCGTGGCCATTTGGAGGCAAAAGGCTCCGTTTATCTCACCCAGAATACCTGGCGGTCCATGAATCAACTGAAGTTACTGCTGGACAGGCTGTCCAGGGAGCCGAAGCTGAACCCCATGCAGGTCTACCTGCAAAAGCGGGGGCAATGGTTGCAACTGAATACGTTGACCAGAAATCCCAGTGAGTTTCTTGCCCTTGCCTCCCTGGGGGCCACTGCAAGGTTGTTTACACCGGCCGAAGGCAGTGCGTTATACGCCAGCTTTAAAAGTCTGCCAGAGGATCAGCAGAAGCAGTGGGTTCAGTACAGCAAACGGCAATTAACGGCTTTGGCTACACCACCCGCAACCTATGGGCCTGCCGTTTATGCCAATGCCATTGCTGTGGCCGGGTTACCGGAAACCGTTCGTAAAGTGCTGCCAGTGATGCTCAGGTTTTATCAACAGGCGGGACAGATGAGGGCTGAGGGCAAGTTAGCTGCTGATATGCCCTTGTCGTTCAGGGAGCTGGCCCGGGAGCCGATGCTTAACAACATTCTCACCAGTCACCGGCAATTCACCACCGTCATCAATCCCGATGATGGCGTGGCTAAACTGGTAATGAAGGATAAACCGTAAACATGGATGTACACAACTGACGCTAATCAGAAATCCAGGGAGGATTTATGTTTTACCAGCATTTTCGTCAGAATGTCGTTGGCCGTGATTTTGTTATTGGTGATTTGCATGGCATGTATGATCTCCTGATGTCCTCACTGGCCAACGTCGGCTTTGACCGGGAAAAGGATCGTTGTTTCAGTTGTGGCGACCTGATCGACCGGGGGCCCGCTTCCGAGAAGTGCCTCTCTCTGATGGATGAGCCATGGTTCCACTGTGTTCGAGGCAATCATGAGCAGTGCATGATTGATACGGTCAGACACCCATCCGCCCATGAGATTGCCCAATGGGTGCTTTGTGGCGGTGACTGGCATCTGCAAGTCTCATCAGAAAGAATGAATAGGTATGCAGACATGGCTTCTGAACAGCCGGTTCTGATCTCGGTTGATCTTGCTGGCGACAGGCTGGTGGCCATTTGTCATGCTGAGTACCCGTTGTCGGTCTGGAATCCGGAGAAAATAGCATCTGATCCGGACCTGGTCCGGGCGATGCAATGGTCCAGGACCCGGATTCAAAGTGAGGATGATTCTGTGGTGGCCGGTATTGACCACATCTTCTGTGGTCATACCATTGTTGATCAACCGGTTACCCTGGGAAATACCCACTTTATTGATACCGGTGGCTTTGAGAGCAACTGCCTGACGCTGTTATGCCTCAGTGAGCTTGCTCAGTGACCGGGTTTAATGCCACTCGACAACTGCCGCCTGCCGGTGGCGGGTTTTTGGGTAAGGCTCGTTTTCCCGGTAACCAAAGGCGACCATCACACTGACGCCAAACTCCCCGCTATCCAGCAGACCCTCCTGTGCCATCAGTGGCTCCAGCCTGTCACGGTTGAAACCTTCAATCGGGCAGGAGTCAATGCCAATCTGGGCGGCTACGCTCATCATATTACCAAGGGCGATATAGGTCTGTTTACAGGCCCAGTCAAACATGGCCCTGGGTGACTCGGTCAGCCGGAAGTCACTGTTTTGAAAGTCGCGGTAGAACTCGCTGATCATATCCACGACATCTTCAGGCAACTGTTTAACAGTGCGCATGTGATCCAGAATGTATTCGGACTCATAATGCATGCTGTTTTCCCTGCGGGCCAGAATGATGACAAAGTGACTGGCAGTGGGTAACTGTCCCTGGGCTCCCCAGCTGACGGTTTTGATCTTTTCCCTTAATTCCGGATTCTGGATGACCAGAAACTTCCAGGGTTCAAAACCAAATGAGCTGGGAGAAAGGCGCCCGGCATCCAGAATGAAATTAAAATCCTCATCGGGAATTTTCCGGCTGACATCAAAGCTTTTGCAGGCGTGACGGAAATTGAAGGCATCCAGAATTTGTTTACGCAGGTCGGTGTTCATTGTTCAGACCCTATACAACAGTGGTCGAGAGCTGCATTCTATTGGCATCAGGTTAAAAAAGGAAGAAATCACAGAAATGACAGGCCTGACTTGCAAATTTCAGCACTTAAACAATGCTCAAATCTCGAAAATCCGCTGCCAGACTGATTTCAGAAGCCGGTGCCCCATGACTCAAGAGTTCCATAACCAAAGTCGAACGTTTTAGACGATTTGCTAATGCCAGAGGCGTTTCTCCGTTATCAAAAACACCACAAAGGTCAGCACCGCCATGAATCAGCTTCAATAAAATCCCAGCATTGTTTTGTATAATTGCCAGTCGCAGTGCCAACCCGTGAAGGGCATTAACCTCTGCGCCGGAATCAATCAGAAACTGAGTGATTGGACTCCTACCCAAATGCACGGCAAATGCCAGCGGAGAGATAACAAACTGCTCCCTGCACCTGAATAACTCATGGGGTATTACATTTGCCCGGGGTATAGAATAATTTGGAGAACAATTCACCGACGCGTGGAAATGCTCAACCAGCTCTCTGACATGGTCGATATTATTGGCGATAATGGCCTGGGTCAGCGGTGTAAGACCTCGATAATCGGCGTTATCAATCCCGGAGCCCTGCTCGATAAGTGCCTTGATGCAGTCCTGCTGCCAGGCATGAGTAGCAATGCACAGAGGACTGAGGCTTCTTTTGCCATTGGACAATACTGTGGATTCCAGACTGGCACCAGCATCTGCCAGTAAATGAATCATTTCAACACAGCCGTATTCAGCTGCGTACCCAAGAGCGGTCTGAACATCGTAAGGCTTATCAATCTCGGCACCGTTGGCAAGTAACAACTTGACGGTCTCCAGTTGATTATATCTGGCTGCACTGCAGATTATCCATCCATCCATGGCGTTGACATCGACTTTATGGGTGATCAAGAGTTTAACGATATCCAGCTTGCCAAATCCAATAGCAACCCACAGTGCCTCACCAGTCACTTTGGCATCTTTCGATAATAACAACTTAACCAGCTGTGCAGCAGACTCCGAAGTAACAGAACTGACAAGAGGGGTATACCGGATTAACCTGTCGCGCAAAATGATCTCTATCGCATGGTTAATGTCAGCTCCGTTATCGATCAATTTCCGAACCACATTGACGTGGCCATGATGAGTGGCGAACAGGAGTGATGAATTTAAATCTTTGGCACCGCGCTCAATCAAACAGCTGACCAACTCTACGAAGCCTTCGGTGGCAGCCAGTTCAATGGGAGAAAGTTTACCGAACGCCTCTGGCAAATTAATATCGACCCCCTGGTCAAGTAGAAACTTGACAATCGGTACGTGCCCGTTGATGGAGGCAACATGAATGGGCCTATAGTGTCCCAAGCGGTCCTCAAGCTTAATTTTTCCGGAAATCAGCGATGGGTCTTTCTCCACCGCGCCGATCACTGTAGCGACACTTCCGTCCTGACAAGCCTTGAACAGCTGCAGTTTCAGGCTTTCAGAACGGCTTGCCAGAGATGAGTATCGGTCATCATTCAAGGCAACAATATCAAGAGTTTTGGGCGTTGTATTGCAAAGGATGCAAGCCCAGTCACCCAGCTGGCGACTATCAATCCAGATATCATTGCAGGCGTTATGGAATCTGTGCTGACATGGCAATATCACAACAGACCGTCCACTGAACAATGGGTCCCTGCATACAATGCATTTTTCAGGAGCTGACTCGGGCAGAGCACTCGCTGCTAACGGAGGGCCCGCCAAAGAACCGGGCAACAACTCTGAATGAATTGGATTCATTGTTAAACTCCTGGATTAGACGAAGACAATTAAGTGCCTCATGAGCCGGGGAAAGAACTCCAACTGTCAGGCACTGCGTTATAACCGTTGTTGTATGACCTTTTGGCTCCTTTACCAATGCAAGACTAGCGCAGAAAAGCGTTAATCCCGATAAACAAAAACATTATCGATAATGCTGCCTCCCAACGCGAAGCTGAGGTATGTTAGGGCCTGTTGACGTTTCGTTGCGTGCTCAGCGTATCAGGGCGCTCCTATGACGAGGCGCGGCATTGCAGGAAGGCTGGTTGCCTTTCAAAATGCCGCAACGAAGTCATAGGGGCGCCCTGATACGCCCGAAGGGTGGCTCAGAAAGGCGCCATCTGCTTTGTCAGACTTGCTTGGCGTAGAATAACTACGCGCTGCGCAAGTCTTTCGCGCATATGACGCCTTTCTGAGCCACTGAGCACGCAACGAAACGTCAACAGGCCCTAATTATCTTTAAGCAGGAATTGATTGATGCAATCATTGCAGGATATTGACTGGAGCTCCTGGCAGGCCAAAGACCCCGCTACGCTGACATTTGTTATCAAGGATGGGCAAATTCTGCTGATTCGTAAAAAGCGTGGCCTGGGGGCCGGAAAAATCAATGGGCCGGGAGGACGACTTGAGCCCGGTGAATCCCTGCTGGAGTGCGCGATCCGCGAAGTGCAGGAGGAACTGTGCATCACCCCGGTGAATCCTGAGTTCTGTGGAGAGAGCTGTTTCCAGTTTACCGATGGCTACTCTATGCACGTGCATACCTATGTGGCAAGGGATTTCACCGGCTCACCGACAGAGACGGATGAGGCCATACCGCTGTGGTTCTCTCTTGATCAGATCCCCTATGAAGAAATGTGGGCAGACGACATTATCTGGTTACCTGAAATGCTGAAGGGGAACAGGTTCAAAGGACGCTATCTGTTCGATGGTGACCGGATGCTGGATTACCACCTGGATATTTTTTAAAAAAAATAACATACAGGGGTTGGAATCGAATTAAACGTACATATATTAGGGATAACAGTGGCTCAAAGCAGCACTGTCAACCAAGGCTTGTTCATAATGAAAAGCCGATTTGATCAACATATTGCTCCATTGAGGATATGACCATGCGTACCTTTGATTTTGATTTCACCCCCCTGTACCGTTCTGCTATTGGCTTTGACCGGATGGCTCATCTTCTGGAGTCCATGAATGCCGGGCATTCCCAGACACCCCGGAATAATGGCTACCCTCCTTACAATATCGAACTTCTGGATGAGAACGAATACCGTATCACCATGGCAGTTGCCGGCTTTGCCGAAGATGAACTGGAAATAGAAAGCCGTGAGGGTGTACTGATTGTCCAGGGCAAGAAAACGCCAGACGATACAGAGCGCAAATACCTCTATCAGGGCATTGCCGAGCGTAACTTTGAGCGCCGTTTCCAGCTGGCCGACTACGTCCGTGTCACCGGTGCGACCATAGATAATGGTCTTTTGCATATTGATCTGGAACGTGAAATTCCAGAGGCGATGAAGCCAAGAAAAATCAATATCGGTAAGAACAAGCTGCTGGAAGCTGAAGCCGCCGATGGTGCTTAACCATCATATTCTGAATAGCGTACGACAGTTATGAGAGGTGGCTTCTGCCACCTCCGGCAAAGAGATTCCTCGCAGCTTGGCCAGGCACTCAGCCACCAGTTTCACTCTTCCCGGCTCATTTCTCTGTCCCTGATAGCCATTCAATGGCATATCCGGAGCGTCTGTCTCAAGCACAATGCTGTCGATTGGCATAGTGGCTGCCAAGTGCCGTGTTTTACGGGCTCTCGGGTAGGTGATACCGCCACCAAACCCCAGCTTAAAGCCTAACTTCAGATATTCTCCGGCCTGTTGTTCACTACCGGAAAATCCGTGAATAATCCCGGCCCGTTCTGGTTTGTATCGTCGCAGTACTTTTAAAATATCATCATGACTTTTCCGGCCATGAATAATCAGTGGCATCTGGTGCAGACAGGCCAGTTTAACCTGGCCAGTGAACAGCTCGAGTTGTTTGGCCTTTGTCTGGGGAGTCGTGTTCCGGTCAAAAAAATCCAGCCCGGTTTCCCCTATGGCAACGACCCCGGCGGGACGTTGTTGTAATAGCGTATCCAATACATTCAGATGTTCGGGATGATGTTCAGAAATAAACCAGGGATGCAGACCAAGGGCCGTTACAATACTTACGGGACTCACTTGCGACAGTAATTCTGACTCATTAATCAGGGAAGGCCATTCCACCTGTTGAGTGGCAGGGATGCAGATGTGACTGACTGCTGCCTTTTCTGCCTGACTCAACACCTGTAAACGATCCTCATCAAAGACTGAAAAATTAAGATGGCAATGGCTGTCGAACAGAGACAGCGTATCGTTCTCTTTTGTCACAGCTGATTTTTCCTCTAAAAATGAATTTCAGGAGAATGTTCTTCTGTTTTCCGTTAGTAAAAAGCCTATAATGCCCACCTGCAAGTCAATTTTGATTCAAATAATGATGAAAAACCTGTCAAGGCACTTATTCCGGCTTCTCCTTCCGATAGCATTATTACTTGGCTTACTGCTGGTATTTTACGGATCCCGCTTGTTGAACAAGAGTGAAAATTTCGTCGATAAACAAAGGTTTCAAACGGTTGCTTATTGCAACACGTACAAAGGGTGTCAGAGCAGGGTAGGGAATGGTTCGATCACGCTTAATATTTTGCCGGCGTCCATACCGACGGGGCAACCACTGGCTATCAGGGCAGAAGTTTCAGGGCTTGCTGCTGAAAAGGTCAGCATGGAGTTCGTCGGGCGTGATATGCCCATGGGGTTGATGCCATTCAATTTACAGAAACAATCTGGACATTTTGCAGAAACTGACCTGTATACTGGTACCGGCAATATCGCCTTTTGTGCCACCGACCGCAACATGGTCTGGATCGCCAGGCTGAAAATGGAAACCAGAGAAGCGGTATATAATGTTCATTTTGAACTGGACCCTTTAGAAGCAAACTCACAGCAGATTGCTATCCTCCCATAATACTTCTAATGAATAGTGGAGTTGATTAATGAAAAGCGGAACGATTTTGTATGCCAGGGCAGTCAGGGTTATGGGAGCAATCGTACATAGTACGATGGCTCTGATGATGCTATTGACTGCGCACACTGCAATGGCTGCACAGGGCGGGCACAGTCATGCTCACTCAAAAGAGCACTCTGAACCAGCGTTGCAGTTACTGAACGCCAGTGCCCGCGCTACCAAGCCGGGTATGTCCTCATCAGCTGCTTATATGACCATTTACAATGGTACTCATCAGGCCGTACAGATTCGCTCATTGAGCAGCCCTGTTGCCGGGAAAACAGAGCTTCATACCACAGAAATGATCAATGGCATGATGAAAATGCGCCGTGTGGATAACCTTGCCATCAACCCGGGCGACAGGTTGGAGCTAAAGCCCGGTGGCTATCATGTTATGTTGATGGGCCTTAACAAGCCTATAGCCAAAAACAGTAAAGTGCCGGTGACGATCACTTTCAGTAATGGTGATCAGAAGACAGTGGTTGCTCATGCCACGGACGAGATCAAAGGCCAGCATATGGCACATTGAGTAAGGAGCTGTCCTGAAATAATTTCCACATTTCTGAGTTTCAAAACTCCGTTCGTCCTGAGCCTGTCGAAGGGCGTGAACTCCGGCCTCATGTATTGTGCCAATCACCCTTCGATACTTCGACAAGCTCAGCACTCAGGATGAACGGAGATCGAGTCCATAATGTGGAATTTATTTCGGGACATTCCTAAGCGGAACTATTGCCTGGTCATAAACAGCAGGAGCACAGAAAAAAGGCTTTCACCCTAACCGTCTCTGTGCCTCTGTGGTTAAAAGAGTAGGGTTAAAAGAGTAAGGTTAAAAGAGGGTAACGCCTTATCCCTGCTCCAACTCGCCAAGAATGGCTTCCTGCAGTTCAGAAGGTGTCACAACAAGCCCTTCTTCTTCATTAACCGGGAATATGGCCAACATGCTGTTATCCCGCTCCAGACCAGGCGTCCAGCGCTCCAGCCACACTTCCAGATTGATGGCTTTTGGCTGGCAGTCTGACCAGTCATCCACTGCCCAGGCTTTGGCGAAATCAGGGTGTGGCCAGATTGGCAGACACTCTTCACCATCACTGGATGACAGCTCTACCCAACCCTCGGGACTGTGCAGGCTCCAGATCTCTTCCCAGTCCGCCACTTTTTTCAGAAAGTAATCATAACGCTCATGGTCAGCCAGCTTCTGAATAGATTCGAACTGCTTGTCGTTGAGTTTGTAAGTCATCAGTCATCAACGCTAATGCATAAAATAGTGGGGGAAGTGTATTACCAGCGCAGGATTGAAAGCAAATGGTGCGGTAGAATGGTGTTCAGAATTCCGGATAAAAAATAATAACGGAAGAAAAAGCCCTGGAAGCTCTGTTTGGCGATGGGTTTGCCAACTATAAATAGTCAGTAAGGCGTTGGGTCTGGGCTTACTACTGCTAAACCGGTATAGTCCGCCCGCCCCCTGTTTTATAGTCTGTTTTGTGATCTATGAAGTTGTATAGTACACCGCTGAAGGCTTCTCTGTTGGCGGGTTTGGTTCTGGCAGCCAGAGAGCTTTGCCCATTTTGGCCCACTATGGCTTTCATGGAAGAGATTCTGTTTTTCCTGGCCGGTCTGATTGCCGGCATCCGATTGCCGGATCTGGATTTTGTGATACCGGGGCTGTCCCACCGCTCAGCAATAACCCATTCCTGTATTCCTGCGCTGGTGGTTTGGGCGTTCGGTTTTTCAGCCATTGCCGCAGGTCTGGCCCTGGGAATTGCCTTTCACCTGTCGTCGGATCTGCAACCCAAAGCCTGGACCGGTGGCGCACTGATCAAGTTTCCGTTGCTGGGCAGTATCGGGATGCTGTCGCCCATCTGGTTAATTGCCAATGTGATTGGTTGTCTGGCGATCTTTATGGAAGTGGTTTCCGGTGAACCTGTGGATGCCCGGCTGATGATAATGGCACTCTGTTTAATGGGGGCTGGCTGGTATTTTTTCCAGGAGGAAAAGCGCCCACTGTTACCGTTGATGACCCTGGGGTTTGCTGTTTTGCTGGTTCATGCAGTACGGGGGGGAACTTTATCGGTAAAGCAGGTGTGGCAATATTTTGTTTAGGGTCTGTTGATGTTTTTTGTTACAAGTTCAACAGACCCTCGATTACCGGTCAGTCATGAACGAACTGATTATTGATCGACTGATAATGAAAACGGATTTTATGAAGCTGGTTTTCGATCTCCTGTTTACTCATGTCCATCTCATCGGCCAGCTGATCCAGTGAGTTGCAGGTAAGCCTCAGCTTTTCGTTGACAATGCCCAGAAGGATAAAAGGGTTGAGGTTCTCGGGGTTTTCGAGTTCCATGGCGGCACTCCGTTCAAGTCAGCTGATGAAAAAACACCACTTGGCTGTACTTAAAACATAGCTCAGCTATTTAACTTTGCCTGCCCGGGTTCTCAGTTGCTGTTGCCTGCGTTCGTCTTTCTTTAATTGACGACGATGGACAACGGTCTTGGCAACTTCTGCGCCCATGTGGGCTTCACCTCGTGCCCTGGCCAGCTGCATCTGTTTTTCACGCTCCGAAAACCGTGCTTTTTGCTGTTCGCTCAGCAGGTCAAAACAGTGCGGGCAGCTGACACCCTGCTGGTACATATCACTTTGCTTATCGGCTTCCGTAATGGGTAAACGACAGGCGTTGCACTGGTCGTAGGAGCCCGGCTCAAGGTCATGATTCACCGTCACCCGTTCATCAAAGACAAAGCATTCACCTTCCCAGAGTGACTGCGCTTTCGGTACCTCTTCCAGGTATTTCAGGATGCCGCCTTTCAGATGGTAAACCTCGTCAAAGCCTTGTTCTTTGAGCAGGGCCGTGGACTTCTCGCAGCGTATGCCGCCAGTGCAGAACATGGCCACCTTTTTATGAGTTTCAGGATTCAGGTTGGCATTGACATATTGCGGAAACTGCCGGAAGGAATCTGTCTTTGGATTGATGGCGTGCTTGAAGGTGCCCACCTGAATTTCGTAATCGTTACGGGTATCCACCACAAGGACTTCAGGGTCACTGATCAGGCTATTCCAGTCTGCCGGTTCCACATAGGTCCCGACGGCCTTTTGTGGGTCAATGTCTTCCACTCCCATGGTGACAATCTCTTTTTTGAGTTTGACCCTGGTTCTTTTGAACGGCATGGATTCACTGAGGGACTCTTTGTATTCAATGGGGTTCAGACGGGTATCCCGGTTAAGCCAGGCCAGCAGCGCATTGATGCCTTCCCGGGTGCTGGCCACGGTGCCGTTAATGCCTTCCCGGGCAAGCAGCAGCGTCCCTCTGATATGGTTTGCTTCCATGGTTCTGAGCAGGGGTTCCCGCAGGCTGGTGAAGTTCTTCAGGGTAACGAATTTATAGAGGGCACAGACCACGATATGAGCGTCTGTTTGAGTGTTTTCTGGAGGCGAGAGTGTCATTGTCTTTATTGTCCTTGGTCAGCGGTCCGAAACGTAAATCCGGAGCCAGATCCGGGAAGGGAATTCTAGCAGAGGCAGGCAGCCTTGAAAAATCCAGCCAAGGCTACAATAGTGCAGAATAATAATGGCCAGATTAAGAATAACACCATGACCCAACCGGTAATTGAACTGCTGCAATCACACCGCTCCATTCGCAAATTCACGGAACAGCCGATCGCAGAGTCCTTGTTGAGAGACTTGATCAGCGCGGGCCAAAGTGCCGCCACATCCAGCAATTTGCAGGGTGTCAGTGTTATTCGGGTCAGAAACCCTGAAACCCGCAAAGCCATGGCAGAGCTTGCCGGTGGCCAGACCTATGTGCAGCAGGCGGCTGAGTTTCTGGTGTTCTGTGCTGACCTGCATCGCTCTGGCTGGTGCTGTGAACAGTCGGGCAACACCGTGGCAGACGGAATGACCGAGCATTTCATTATTGCCACGGTTGATGTTGCCCTGTTTGCCCAGAACGTGGTGGTCGCTGCTGAGTCAGAAGGGCTGGGTATCTGCTATATCGGAGGCCTGCGCAATGACCCGCAACAGGTCAGTGATTTGCTGGCGTTGCCGGAACATGTCTACCCCGTTTTTGGCCTCTGCCTTGGGTACCCGGATCAGGATCCGGAGTGTAAACCCAGACTGCCGCTGGAAGCTGTGCTGATGGAGGAGCATTACCAGCCAGTGAGTAAGGCGCTGGTGGCTGAATATGATGAAACTATGAGAGACTATTACCAGCGACGAACCGGAGGCAAGCTGGATCGGGTCTGGTCTCAGGAGATGTTGGCCTTGCTGGGTAAAGAATCCCGGCCTCATATGAGGGCGTTTCTGGAGAAAAAAGGGTTCAGGATGCGCTGATTCAACTGAGATAAGCTGTTGCTTTAGTACATTGTTTCAATGAGTTTGACGGGTTGTCGTGCCTCCGCACTCCGTTCGTCCTGAGGCTTGTCGAAGGGCGCAAACTCCGGCCCCCGATAGATCGTGCCAAGCCCCCTTCGTCCGTGCATCCTGAGCGGAGCCGAAGGGCGCTCAGGGTGAACGGAGATTGTACACATCAAACTTTATAAACTGATGCAAGAAAAAATGAGGCAAGCTAATGAACCCATTTCTCTTTGAGAGTAACGAGGCATTTATTAACGGTCAGTGGGTTGGTGCACAAAGTGGCCGCACCTATTGGGTAACAAATCCCGCTACCGGACAACAGATTGCGGAAGTACCGGATATGGGGGCAGCAGATGCTGAACAGGCTGTTGAAGTAGCCAGTGAGGCCTTTAGTTCATGGAAAAGAACCACAGCCAAAGAGCGGGCAGGGCTTTTGATGAAATGGTTCCAGCTCATGACTTCGTATGCGGAGGACCTTGCTCAACTGTTAACCCTTGAGCAGGGAAAACCCTATAAGGAGGCATATGGTGAAGTATTGTATGGCGCATCCTTTATCGAATGGTTCGCCGAGGAAGGCAAGAGAACCTATGGTGATATCATTCCCTCTACGATGGCAACTGCCCGCTATTTAACGATGAAGCAACCGGTGGGGGTGGTCAGTGCCATAACGCCATGGAATTTTCCCGTTGCCATGATTGCTCGAAAAGCAGCACCGGCACTGGCAGCTGGCTGCACTATTGTTATCAAGCCAGCTGAAGACACCCCATTATGTGCGTTTGCGATGGCCAGGCTTGCGCAGCAGGCCGGAATTCCTGCGGGTGTGATTAATGTTATTACGTCGTCGTCTGCTGTAGAGACTGGTTCGGTGCTAACCACGCACCCTTTGGTTCGAAAGGTTTCCTTTACGGGGTCAACGCCGGTTGGTAAGCATCTTATACGTCAGAGTGCCGATACGGTAAAAAAAGTTTCCATGGAATTGGGCGGAAATGCTCCATTTATCGTCTTTGAAGACGCAGACATCGACAAGGCAGTGCAAGGGGCGTTGATTTCAAAATACAGGAATGCTGGCCAGACCTGTGTATGTACAAACCGCCTTTACGTACAGGACGGGGTCTACGATGAGTTCCTGGAGAAGTACACTGCAGCTGTTGCGGCACTTAAGGTGGGTAATGGCCTTGATAAAGAGACAGACATAGGCCCTATGATAAATAGCCGCGCAATAGAAAAAATTGCGTACCTCGTTAACCTGGCAAAAGAACAGGGGGCTACCGTGCATATGGGTGGGTCCCGATCCAATGTCGGAGACCTGTATTTTGAACCCACCATATTGACCAGTGTTGATGAAAGTATGGATGTTGCTCACCAGGAACTGTTCGGACCGGTCACTACGGTGTTCCGGTTCAAGTCAGAAGCTGACGTCATCCATCGGGCAAATAATACGCCGTTTGGGTTGGCTGCCTATTTTTATTCCCGTGATCTGTCACGAGTCTGGCGGGTCAGCGAAGCATTGGAGTATGGCATGGTCGCTGTTAATGAAGGTATCCTTTCCACCGAGGCAGCACCATTTGGCGGCATCAAAGAGTCCGGCATCGGGCGGGAAGGCTCAAAATATGGCATCGAAGACTATCTTGAAATCAAATATGTTTGTCTTGGTGTAGGAGAATAATCGGGTTTTATTTGATATTGGTTAATACCCTGATCAAGGTTTCGCTCAGCTTTTGGCTGGCCTTGCCCAGATTGTTCAGAAACTGCTCAACATTATCCAGTTCGATATCGATATGATCGGTCACGGATTTGATCGGCAGGAAGTCGATGCCGTAAAGATGAGCGGTGGCAGCAACGGCGGCACACTCCATCTCTTTGGCCATACCCTGGTTTTGCCTGATCCACTGCCTGTCGATATCCGGCATATCGAGGGAGTTGCCTGTGGTGACCACTCCAAGCTTATGCTCAATACCCTGAAAGTATTCGGGGCGATAGGCGGTTGGATAAGCGCCCATGGCAAAACGGTCAAAGCCTTTCAGGGGAACCCGGTGGTCATGGTAAACCACCGGCTGGTCGGAAGTGATGATATCTGCAATATCAGCATCGGCTGAAAAAGCACCGCAGGTGCCCGCATTAATGATCAGCTCCGGAGCAAACTCAATAATGGCGGACTGGGTATTCAGCGCGGCAAACTCGGTGCCTATCCTGTCGACACCGTACTCACTGGATGTGCCATTCAGGGAGATCATGATGGTATTACCAGCAAACTCACCCTGAAAGCGGGGGAAGTGACTTTGCAACCGGGGATCGGCGGGCAGTGCCTTGAGACCCAATTGATCAATGATTGGCCGGGCTTCCGCTGCCATGGCCATAATGATCAGAATTCGTTTCGACATTAGCTCTCCAGCCAGATATCCCTGGCCCATAACCAGATGGATGGCCAGCTGTCGTCAGTCACTTCACCGTCAGCCCAGCGAACCACTTCTCCTTCTTCGGAAATGCCATAGTATTCACCATTGCATTCACAAATGGGGATCAGCTCTCTCGGCAGACCTTCAGCCCAGGCATTGGCTGCGACTTCCGGCAGATAAGTATGGGATTGGGGATCAGTAACCGTCACCGGTTCAATGGAGCCATAAATAACATCACTGACGTGCAGCAGAAACTCCCGGAGTTCGTAGGGAAGGGGAATCAGAATCTGTTCTTCCACTTCCACCAGCTGGTCTTCATCCGGCAGTTCCAGTGGGACTGACACATCCAGGGCCCGTTCCCGCAGTTCTTCAATAATATCTTCCATTGTATGCGACCTTTGTCACCCGCTTTCTACGGTGGGAATACCCGGCAGAGGCAGGGTATTCCCAGCTTATTGCTTTTCACCTGGCTGAAATGAATCAGCCTGGTCAGGACTTCCGTTTTTTCCCTGAGAAAACAGCAGGCCTTTTCTTTGACGCAGTACCTGAAGGCTTTCTGGTGCTGCCATTGCGTGATTTATTACCCGAACGCTGTTTTATCGCAGGCTTTCCTGTTTTCAGGTCAGGTTTGCTTCGCTTGTTGCGGGTTTTACCGGCTGGCTCATCAATCTCAGCAGGACGCACCTCGCCATCTTCAAAGTAGGGCAGAGGTTCTATTTCCAGTGGTTTTTTGATCAGCTGCTGGATACCGGCCAATAACTTTTTCTCTTCCGGGTTCACCAGGGAGATAGCCCTGCCTTTTTGTCCGGCGCGGCCGGTGCGGCCAATGCGGTGCACGTAGTCCTGGGGAACTTTGGGCAGGTCATAATTGATGACCAGCGGCAGCTGTTCGATATCCAGGCCTCTGGCGGCCACATCCGTTGCTACCAGAACATCAAAATAGTTATCCTTAAAATCTTCCAGTGTGCGAATACGCAGGTACTGACTTTTATCGCTGTGAATGGGCTGGGCATTGATGCCGTCTTCTGCCAGCAACTCGGCAACCTTGTTGGCGGCTTTTTTAGTGCGGACAAACACCAGCACTTTCTGCCAGCGACCACCATGGATGAGATAGCTGAGAATCTCCGGTTTGTCCTGCTGGTCCACCGGGTAGAAAGACTGGGACACGGTGTTAGCAGCAGAGTTGGGGTTTTCCAGTTCAATCTTGACCGGATGGCGCATGAATTCATGGGCCAGCTGTTTAATGTCTTTGGAAAAGGTGGCGGAGAACAACAGGTTCTGACGTTTTGTAGGTGCGTTTTGCACAATGCGTTGAATATCGTCACGGAAGCCCAGGTCCAGCATCCGGTCGGCTTCGTCCAGCACCAGTATTCTCAAACTGTCCAGCTGGATATGCTTCCGGTTGATCATGTCCACCAGACGACCGGGTGTCGCCACCAGGACATCAACGCCTTCTTTCAGAACCGGCAACTGATCGTCAATATCTACGCCACCATAGACGGCAGCTGTCTTGATAGCCGTGTGCTTGCCATAGGTCTGGAAACTATTATCAACCTGAATGGCCAGTTCCCGGGTAGGGACCAGTACCAAGGCGCGGATGGCTTTCCTGGCTCTCATCTGCGCCAGCCGGTGCAGGATTGGCAAGGTGAAACTGGCGGTTTTACCGGTGCCGGTCTGGGCAGATGCCATCAGGTCACGGCCAGTTAAAGCCATGGGAATCGCTTTGGCCTGAATCGGGGTGGGATTCTGGTAGCCCGCTTCGTTGACGGCCTGAATCAGCAACTCATCCAGCCCAAGAGCGGAAAAAGGTAGGTTATTGCTCATGTGTATTATTTCCTGCGCCTGGGTGGTTCAAAACCGGAATCGGTTGAGGTGGTTGCAGTGGTGGGTTTGGCTTCGGCCGCCGGTGTACGACGTTTGCCCACGTTCTTCTGCTCCCGGTGACGTTGTTTATCCGCCGGTTGTTTTTTACCAGCGCCTTTTTTACCGGCCGGTTTTTTCTTGCCGGCGGCTTTGCCAGAACTTTTCAGCTTTTTGGGGCCTTTATAGCTGCCCGGCAGTTCTTTGATGGTGCGTTTCTCAAACCGCAGCCGGAGGTAGCGTTCAATACCCGACATCCGGTTCCATTCGTCCGGTCCAATCAGGGAGATGGCCAGCCCCTGTTCTCCGGCACGTCCGGTACGGCCAATCCGGTGGACATAGTCATCACCGTTACGGGCCATTTCCAGGTTGATAACCAGTTCCACACCTTTGATATCCAGGCCTCGGGCTGCCACATCGGTAGCAATCAGAATGTTGATCTTGCCATCCAGCAGCAGGCGCATAACGTGCTTGCGCTCCCGCTGGTCCATATCCCCGTGGAGTACGCCGACCTTCAGGCCTTTAACCCGGATTTTGCCGACAAACTCCTCAGCCCGGGCTTTGGTATTGGTGAACACCAGGGCTTTGTCATAGGTTTCATTCCGGAGTAGCCAGATCAGCTGTTTTTCTTTATGGGCGGTATCGTCCGAGAGAATAATCTGCTGGTGGATATTGGCGTGCTTTTCCTGGACAGAGTTCAGCTTCAGCCGGGTAGGATCGTTCAATACCTGGTAGGCCATTTCACCCAGGCCCCGGGCTTCCAGGGTTGCTGAGAACAGGAAGGTCTGGCGTTCGCCATGGCACTCTTTCACGATGCTCAATACATCGGGACCGAAGCCCATATCCAGCATGCGGTCCGCTTCATCCAGTACCAGGTATTCCAGGTCGCTGAAATCGTGGTTGCCGTTTTTTATATGCTCAATCAGGCGGCCGGGGGTGGCAATAATGATTTCGGGGTTTTTCCGCAGAGTGTTTACCTGATGGCGATAGTCCTCACCACCAACGATCAGCCCTGCCTTGATGTAGGTATAGCGTGCCAGGGCTTCACACTCTTTTAACACCTGCAGGCCCAACTCCCGGGTAGGCACGAGCACCAGTGCCCGGGTACTGGTTTTGGGCGAAGGGGTGGTGTGCATATGGTTGAGCATGGGCAGCAGAAACGCTGCGGTCTTACCACTGCCGGTTTCTGCGCTGACCATCAGATCCTTGCCGGTCATAGCCAGAGGCAGGGTTTGTTCCTGAACCGGGGTGGCCTGTTCAAACCCGAGTTCAGAGAGTGCTTTTTGCACCCGTTCATGGAGAGCCAGCTCAGAAAAAAGCAATGGGGAGTTCCTCGACCATAGGTGAAATACGGTTTTCTAGAAGGGAGATAAATGGTGAAGTATTCTATGACTGATGACTTGGAAAGCCAATATGTGAAAATTCATAAATAGTGAGTGGTTTGCGGTGGCTGAAGCAATGGGGTTTCAGTTACCCAACTCCCTGCATTGTTACTGGCTATAACGCTCCTTTGATATTAACATCCCGTTTTTCAGGCATAGTCTTCCCCGAATGCGTTTAGATAAATACCTCTGCGAAAGTACCGAACTCTCACGTGCCAATGCCAAAAAATGTTTGCACCGAGGTGAAGTGACCTGTGATGGCATTGTGGTAAAAAACAGTGCCTTCAAAGTGCCGGATACCTGTGAAGTCCGTTTGCTGGGTGAGCTGGTCAAAGCTCGCGGGCTGCGCTATATCATGCTCAACAAACCCGAAGATACGCTCTGTTCCAATGTGGATGAGGTCTATCCATCGGTTCTCTCGTTGCTGGATATTCCCAAGGCTTATTCACTCCATATCGCTGGCCGCCTGGATGCAGATACGACAGGGCTGGTATTGATTACCGATGATGGGCAATGGTCCCATCGCTTGGCCTCGCCCGTAAAAGTGTGTGGCAAGCGCTATCGCGTGCAATTAGCCGACCCTCTGCCAGAAGATAAGACCGCAGAACTGATTGAGCGGTTTGCCAGCGGTATTGAATTGAAAGGTGAGAAAGCACCGACCAAGCCTGCCTTGCTGAAAGTTCTGACACCCTCAGAGGTATTGTTGACCATTACTGAGGGTAAATATCATCAGGTTAAGCGTATGTTTGCGGCCATTGGCAATAAAGTGGTGAGTCTGCATCGCGAACAGGTTGGGGATATTGGCCTTGATGTATCTCTGAGGCCCGGGGAGTGGCGCTATCTGACTCAGGATGAAATCGACTCAGTGTGATCGGCTGACCCGGAAGAATAGCAAATAAGCCCTGCTAATGAATGCCACCTCGCCACGGGCGCTATGCTCAGACAGTCTTTAATCATTTAACTGTGGATCAGCTTGCGGACTTTTTTTGCATGGAGGCGGCAACGGCAAACAGGTAATTTTCGAGGGCGACGGTGGCGCTAAATCCTTCCCATACAGGCACCAGACTTTAAATTGCGTGGTATCAAGGCTTATGGTGACGATATGGCTGCTGTTGGCATTGAATTCTGCCAGGCCGAGCCGGTAAGAGTGGTGCAGGGAGGCTTTTACCTGTAACTCTTTGCGATCAGCCTCAATGCCAATGATCAGAGCGTTGCCGCTACAGTCACAGATGGCAACATGGGAGCCATCGTGGTTAAACTGACCTGATTGAACCCCGCTTTCTGGTACAATATTGCCGATTTGCAACCACTGGCCACTGGCATTACGAGAGTGGATTCTGGCTTGGTGATTGACGCTGTGTTTTGTTGAGTTGTTTCCGGACAGGGTCAAAATTCGGCAGCTATCAGCGCTGAATTGGGTGGAGGTGATTTGACGTTTATGGGTAATGGAATATTGCTGTGACCAACTCCTGTGGTCTACATCAAACTCGTAGATTTTCGCCGAGCAATCATCACTGGCTGTTATTATCAGGAGACTATTGGGACTAAAGTGGGCAGATCTAACCCGCCCGGTATGGTGAATAACCGCTTTAAACTGCCAATTGTTGCCGGTGTCACAACTGAAGATTTTGCAGGTATGATCACTACTGGCCGTCACGACATGTCTGCTGTCAGGGCTGAAGAAAGCTGTCCAAATCCGTTCTGAGTGGGTGATGTCGGCTTTTTTTGTCCAACGGCCATCGGCATTAACGCTGTAAATCGTTGCTGTCTGGCCGCCATTCTGATGAAGGCTGACGGTGATGATATGGTTGCCATCCGGGCTGAACCTGGCTGAGAACACCCTGCCATTATGGTTCAGGGTGGTTCTTGTCAGCCATGTGCCGTTGGCAAACTCATGGATTTTTACGGTGTGATCATCACTGGCAGTCACTAGCAGGCGGCTATCAGGGCTGAATTCAGCTGAATTAACAATCCCCTCATGGGTAATCCTCGCTGTTGATGCCCAGCAGCCAGTTTGATCCACTGAGCAGATGTATGCACTCATATCTTCGCTGGCCGTCACTGCATGGCGACTATCGGGGCTGAAGGTGGCCGATACGATCTCCTTTTCATGGGCAACGAAGAGTTGCCCTGCCCAGCAGTCAGTGGCAGTACGGCTGGAGATTTTTACCGCCCGGTAGCCACAGCGGCTCATTATATGGCGTTTATCAGCGCTGAGGGAGACCGCCCTGACGCAGCCCCAGCGATGAATGGAGATCTCCCTGTGGTCAAGGTTCTTCGCTGACAGGATATGAATTTTTGCACAGCAATCGGCACTATCACAGTTGGTTACCAGGTAGCTGACATCACTGGGAGTGAGCAGGCACAGGTCGGATTTAAAGGACTTGCACTGAATGTCTGATACTAAAGCCGGGTTAAAGGCTGGAAAGTCAAACATGAGTTTAGCCACCCGGTAAAACAGGCGTTGAGGGAACGATGTTATCTTTTCCGGGTTGCAGGCCTCAAGGTCGTCCGTCGCCTCCCCGGCCAGCTGGCTGCAAAGACGGCTGACCAGCACTTCATCACGGGTAAACTGCATAAGCCAGGCTTTCAGTTTATGTTGACTGATGTTTTTCGCGATCCGGGTGAATTGCTGCTTTTGTGATGTCTCGAACTGTGCGTACCATGCCTGGCTCCTGACGGTCAGAATACTGGTGGCTAAATTCCTTAAATCCAGACAGGTTTTTTCTATCGCCACAATATCTCTGTGTGATAAATAACCCAAAATCCGTAATAAAGGTTCACTTGGCATGGCCAGTAATGGAAAGCAGTCCCGGGCAGGAACAGTGGTGACACCATGGCTGGTACCATTTTCTGTCGGATCATTGGTCTCAAAAGCTAAAGCGTTATAGTCATTAGGTTGGCCAACTTTATTATTGGTATTCATCTTTAAAACTTCAATGGTATGGCGTATTGGTGATCCTGGTTAATGGCGTGATTTAACTCGTGCGGTGGCTTTGAGTCTTCCTGAGGGAACAGAGATTTAATATCTTCGATCGGACGTACATGAAACTGGGTGAGGGTGTTTTGTAAAGGAATATGACAGGTGTCAGCCCTGGAAAAGGTTACCGGAACTTTGTGGAGTTTATCGTTGATTGACTTGCCAGCAAAAAATCGGTAACGGTCTTCCTGGACCTGGAAGACATGTAACAGGAGGTAAGTGTTGCCGGAATTGCTACCGTAAGTCCGCAATTCGAAAGCTGCACCGACATTGTTCGCTGTTATTTTAGAGCTCTGCATACTCTTATTCCTTTAAGCTTGTGATTGGTATGTTGTTGAGTGTCAAACAGCCACCTTTTTAAGACAGGTTTCTGAAGAAAAAGTTCATGGGAAGCAGTGTGACCGTGTTGGTAGGATCGGGTTCAGTTTCATTTGCTGTGATCACCTTATCTGATGCAACCGGGAAAACGACTGGTTTTCAATGCGCTGATGTTTGAGAACCAACCGATCTGGTTTCGGTCAGCGTGCTGGCTGGACAAAAAGACTGGAGTTTTACCGGGGATCAGGCTCAGTGGTTTGGTATCGAGGCCGGGCGGATAAGAAAAGGAGATCGAGCGGATATCGTGATAATCAGCCCGGTGATATGGACTTAAGAGCGCAGCTGTCGGGCTACGCTCTAATTCTATGGCTGAGGACGATTACATCACACGCATGCCAGGCTGAGCGCCTTCGTGAGGCTCAAGAATCCACAGATCCTTACCGCCGGGGCCTGCGGCCAATACCATGCCTTCACTCACACCAAACTTCATTTTACGTGGAGCCAGATTGGCCACCATAACCGTATGTTTGCCCACCAGGGCTTCTGGTGCATAGGCAGACTTGATGCCGGCAAAGACATTGCGAGGCTCGGGTTCGCCAATATCCAGGGTCAGACGCAGCAGTTTGCCCGCCCCTTCCACCAGTTCAGCGTTGACAATTCTGGCGATACGCAGATCAACTCTGGCGAAGTCATCAAAGGTGATTTCGTCAGCAACAGGATCTTTCTCTAACCATTCAGAAGAAACAGCAGACGTTTCAGCTGGCTTATTGGATGATTCCATCTGGGCCAGGACCTCCTTACTGGCTTCGATCATGGATGCTACTTTATCGGCTTCGACACGGGTCATCAATGGTTCAAATTTATTGACGTTGTGATCCAGAAGCAGCGTCTGGCTGTCCTGCCAGGTGAGAGGGGCAACATTGAGGAAGGCCTCCGCTTTCACCGTCATGGCTGGCAGTACCGGCTTGAGATAGATCATCAGTAGTCGGAACAGGTTGATGCCGGTGCTGCAGATGTCATGCAGAACCTGTCTTTTCTCAAGAGAGTTGCCCTGTTCTTTGGCAACTACCCATGGCTTCACTTCGTCAATCCAGGCATTGGCTTTGTCTGCCAGGGCCATGATCTCACGCATCGCCTTGCCAAATTCGCGACCTTCATAGTGCCCGGCAATACGCTGTGCCGCTTCCTGGAAGTCGGCGGTGAGTTCCGGTGCACTGTTATCAGAAGAAAGCCTGCCGCCAAAACGCTTATTGATAAAACCGGCATTACGGCTGGCAATATTGACCACCTTGCCCACCAGATCCGAGTTTACCCGTTGGATAAAGTCATCGGTATTCAGGTCAAGGTCATCAATACGGTTGGAGAGTTTGGCGGCGTAGTAATAACGCAGATACTCAGGGTCCAGGTGTTCCAGGTAAGTCCGGGCGGTGATGAATGTGCCACGGGACTTGGACATCTTTTCACCGTTGATGGTCAGATAACCATGCACATTCACACGGGTTGGGGTGCGATAGTTGGTACCGTGGAGCATGGCAGGCCAGAACAGGCAGTGGAAGTTGACAATGTCCTTGCCAATAAAGTGGTGCACCTCGCACTGGCTGTCTTTCTGCCAGTACTCATCAAAGTTCAGGTCATCGCGGCGCTGGCAGAGGTTTTCAAATGCCGCCATATAACCAATGGGCGCATCCAGCCATACATAGAAGTATTTACCGGTTTCTCCGGGGATTTCAAAGCCGAAGTAAGGCGCATCACGGGAGATGTCCCAGTCCTGCAGGCCGGCATCCAGCCACTCCGCCAGTTTGTTGGCAATTTCCTCGGAGATGGTGCCAGAGCGGGTCCACTGTTTCAGGAAGTCAGCAAAATCCGAGAGTTTAAAGAAGAAATGCTCACTCTCTTTGTCAACGGGGGCGGCTCCGGAAATGGCTGACCGGGCGTTTTTCAGTTCTGCCGGTGAGTAGGTCGCTCCACAGGCTTCACAGTTGTCGCCATACTGATCAGAGGCACCACATTTCGGGCAGTCACCCTTGATGTAACGGTCGGCCAGAAACATCTGTTTCTCAGGATCATAAGCCTGAATGATATTGCGACTGACAATATGGCCCTGTTCCTTCAGAGCCAGGTAAATCGCTTCTGAGAGCTTGCGGTTTTCTTCCGAGTGGGTGGAGTAATAATTATCAAATGCCACATGGAACTCACCAAAATCGCGAACCCGTTCGATGTTAATGCGAGCCACGGACTCTTCCGGTGACATGCCCTGTTTTTCCGCATGGAGGCTGATGGCGGTGCCATGGGCATCATCAGCACAAACGTAGGTACATTGGTGGCCAGACAGTTTCTGGAAACGAACCCAGATATCAGTCTGGATGTATTCCACCAGATGCCCCATGTGTAAAGGGCCGTTGGCATAGGGCAGGGCACTGGTGACAAGTATTTTGCGTTGGCTCATTCGATTCTGTCTTGATGGTCGGATAAAAAAACGGGAATGCGGCATTATACAAACTGTCCAGAGGAAAGCCTATTCGTGAAAAGTTCGATCGTTGACGATCATCATTTACCTCCCTGCTGGTTAACTACTTTTTGGTGCTCCTGAGTATCTGATCAGTCCTTTGACATCAGATTTCAGGAAAATAACAACGTTTAGTAAAAATCCGACTCGGCTTCAGCGTTTTTCAGTTGATCAAACAGTGATGCTGTTTTTTGCTCATAGGATGGAGTAGCAGCAGAATCTTGACGATCTACGTTCCTGGACCCTGGCACATCCACTGACATCGTTCTTTTGCTATCAGGAAGATCTTTTATCACAGAGCTGAGCTCGGCCCGTATGGGGTACTGACTTTTGTACCCCGAGTTTTTAAATTTGCTGATTTCAGCATTCACTCGCTGTTGAATAACGTCCAGGGGCGTGTCTGGTGAAAACGTCTGTTTGTAAACTTCGTAATGTCTCCTTCGGTACTCGTAGGTGATTTTAATACTGCGGGTGCGGGGTCCGTCGGATAATTCCGATGGCGTACCCACGGTTGCTGCTTTTTTTGCTCCGATCACAGACTTTGCCGGACTGGAAATGGATGCGGACCCGGTTCTCAAAGGCTCTGCCTGCGGTTTTTGAGTTTCTGTTTGAACGGAGGTGGAGTGATGTTGTTCCACCGATGGGGCCCATCTAACCGACTTTTTTCTGGCTTTTGGGTTTCTGGCTTTTGGGGCTATGGTATCCTGAGCACTGGTGCTTTGGTTGGTGTCCAGTCTTTCAGGTGTTTTTTTTGCCGGTTTAAGGTGGGGGTTGGCCACAGATACAACACTGATTGTGAGTTTCTTGTAGACAGGCTTTTCTTTTTGCATGGATTCAGAGGTTAGCTGAATATCATCCTCATTTTTAGGGCTCAATTGGGTTTCCGCCAAACTGTCAGTCTCTGTGGCAGAATCACTCAACGATGGAAGCACTGAGGCTTTATCCGGTTGGGTGCCCGTTTTCTCAGGTGTGTCATTGATTGCTGTTGCATCGTCATCTTCTTTATCAGCCCCGCTGATTTCCAACTCACCCACTTTACTTTCAAGGCTGTGCGTTATGGTTTGGGTAATCGGATTCTGATCTGCAGCTGCTGGTCCGGTTGTGATATCCATGGATGGCAGATAACTCGCGGAATCTCTGGTTATGACTTCATCTTCGAGATGACCACTATCGTCACTGCCGCTGGTTTCAGGCCCAGACTGATACTGTTCTTGACTGAAAAACTCATGCGCGGTTACAAACTGCTCCACGGGACTTCCTGGTGATCCCTGGTCTGTCTCTATATCAACTGGATATTCCTGAATTTCATAGACACCTTCTGTAGAAGATGCGGATGAGGAGGTACTGAGTTGGTCATCCTGTGAGAGCTGGTTTTGTAAAGTGCTGTCGGTTGAGCCTGATGGTGCTTCCGCCGTGTCGGCATCAGGCTGTTCAAACGGTGAGGCAGCAGCTGGAGCATCCTGAACGGTCAGTTCCGCCCATGTTTCTGATGATGACAGCCCGGTGATGTCCGGTTCAGTGATGTGCGTTTCGAGGCTCTGTTGGCGTATCGGTTTGATTTCAGTTGCCCTGACCGGTTGGCTGCTGAGGGAGGATTGAGGCTGGTCAGCACGATGCTCCCGTAAACGTGGCAGCGACGCTGTGTGTCCTTCTAATAAAATCCTTAAACGTTCAGCCTGTTCGTCTGCCCTGGCGAGAAGGGCAGAAAACGACTGGCTGGTGCTCTTCTTATTGGTGTTCAGTGTGAAAGCTGACTGATAGTGTTGATCCGGGATTTTCCGCTTTCTGGTCGGAAGCTGTTTGGCATGTCCCTCTGCTGAGGGATGCAGGTGAGAAGAGAGTTGCAGAGTATCAGAATCAGGCGAGAATTTATCAGTCTTCATGCCGTGGTAAAGCGTTTTTGCTTCTTCCCGGGACGACGCAGTGGCCGAATGGGGAAGGTTCTGCTCACGGGGACGGTGGATCGTATGATCGTAACCTGAACCTGGGTATTGTAGGTCCATTCTCACTCTCCTGATTAAAAACCTCCTCTTCAGATCATTGAGACCGTTTGAAAGTTTCCTGAGTTGACTATTTTCTCGCTAAGTAAATATTCGTATTTTTTAATTCTTTTGAAATCAAGGCGCTAATTTTTGCAACTGATGATTATATTAGTGATCTACGGCCGTACAAAGATGGTTTTTTATCATGAATTTTTTAATTATGTTTCGAGGCAATCGTTGATAAAATAATGTCAGCAAGACATGGGCTTACATTCATCAGGAGACCCGTGGGCCTCACAAGCACTCTGGTTCGAGTGCGCTAATTTGTCATGAGCCAGTGCTGATGGTTTTTGTGTCCTTTACTCATTGCCATGTCATGGCTTCGGCAGCAAACTTCCCTGTCCGGGCTGACAATGGTTATTCCTGTGTCGCTTTTTCTGTGTTTATGAAACCGTATGGCAAACAGGGTGATATCATTGATCAAGCTAGACCAGAAACGGGAAGGCAGGTATTGTTGATTACATGACTGACGAGAACAAACACTACATTCGCCGACGCAATGCGGGCGCATTACCCTGGGAAATTGAGCCGGATACCCGCAAGCAGGAAGAGCATCCTGTGTTTGGTCAGGCTCAGCCTGTCATCCGTGAGGGGGCCCGGGTTCAGCCTTTGCCGGAAGATTTTGCTCCATCCCGGGAAATTCTGGAGTTTCTCCAGGCCCATCAGGGCATACCCCTGGAATTTATTGCTACCCAGCTGGTTGATTTCAAGTTGTACTGGCATGAAACGGGTGAGGCGCGAAAAGCCTGGCAGAACAAGTTCAAATCCCACGTCATTTACCAGTGGAAGCGGAATCAAAGTGAAACAGGGCAAAGATCTCATCGATCAACAGCTGAAAAGCTTACAGACCGGAGCTGGGACGACGGCTTCCAGTTCGAAGACTGCGAGTGATCAGCGCTCCATCGCTCAACAAGCGCCTGCGGCCTGTGATCCGGCAGCGTCCGGACCTGGTACGCAACAGGCCCGTTCCGGGGCCGATCATGTTGATGCCATTAATGCGGTTTTCACGCTACTGGAAGATGCTTATCCCCTGAAGTTCAAGCGGGCTTTCCAAACCCATGAAGATATCATCCGAGCCAAGCGGGTCTGGAAAAACTCTCTGCAGGAATTCAGCCCCCGTCGTATTTTGATGGCGGCAAAAAAGGCGCTTGATACCGCTAAATTTTTTCCCGATCTCAGTGATATCCGTGAGCAGTGCAAGCTGCGATACGATGAAGTGGGGCTAAAAGAGCCCCTGCAGGCTTATTATGAGGCCTGTTATGCCCCGCACCAGCACAGAGACTATCCATGGTCGCATATTGCGGTCTATCTTGCCGCCCGTGAAACCGGTTGGATGATGCTGCGCAGTGAAGAACAGCGGATCGCTTTTCCGGTATTTGAGCGAAACTATGAAATACTCTGCAACCGGGTACTGGAAGGTGAAGATCTGGAGGCCAGTATCCTGAAAGGGATTGAAGATAGTCGCAGTAAAGAAGTCACCCGTCTGGCAGAAGAGGCGGCGCAACAGCATCAGCGGGAGACGATGATTTCCCAGGGTATTGATCCGGATAATGGGGCATCAGCCCGGGATCGGTTAAGGACAGTGTTTGACCAGGGCTGATACTGAATCATCCCTGATGCAATGCAGGGAGCCCTGAACTCCGTGAATCGACTGAACAGTATTGGCAGTAAATCCTGCGCGGTGATGTGTACGCAAAGCTGGCCTCTTGAATTTCTCGCCTCAAACCCTCATTAAACCGAATATTATTTTCCCGCCGACTGGAGTGTGGCCATGAATCCAAGCCGAGCCGATATTGAAGCGGCGATCCGCAGCTATCAGGACCCTTACCTGAAAAACAATTTGCTGGATGCTGGCTGTCTTGAATCCCTGAACATTGACCATGGCAACGTCAGCGCCTCACTGGTGCTGGGTTACCCGGCCAAAGGCCTGTGTCATGGGGTGGCCCAGATGCTGGCCAGTAAAATCGAAGATGTTGATGGCGTTGCGTCGGTCGATGTTTCGGTCAACTGGCAAGTGGATCCGGCACCGGTTCAGGGTGAGCTGGAAACCATGGCCGGTGTGAAGAACATCATTGCCGTGGCTTCCGGTAAAGGTGGGGTGGGTAAATCCACCACCGCAGCAAATCTGGCATTGGCACTGGCGGCAGAAGGTGCGCGGGTGGGTATTCTGGATGCCGATATCTATGGCCCGAGTATGGGGCAGATGTTTGGTATTGCCGATGGCACCCGGCCGGACGTGAAGAATGAGAAATTTTTCGTGCCCATTGAGGCCCATGGTATCCAGGTGATGTCCATGGCGTTTCTGGTGACCGAAGATACCCCTGTGGTATGGCGTGGCCCCATGGTCAGTGGTGCCCTGATTCAGTTGCTGACTCAGACGATGTGGCATGACCTGGATTACCTGGTGATTGACCTGCCTCCGGGCACCGGTGACATTCAGTTAACCCTGGCTCAGAAAATTCCGGTTTCCGGCAGTGTGGTGGTGACAACACCTCAGGATCTGGCGCTGATTGATGCCAGAAAAGGTGTGGAGATGTTCCGCAAGGTTGGTGTGCCTGTTCTGGGCGTGGTGGAAAATATGGCGGTTCATATCTGCTCAAACTGTGGCCATACCGAGCATCTGTTTGGTGAAGGTGGGGGAAGCCGTATCGCTGATCAGTTTGAAATCGACCTTTTGGGCTCCCTGCCTCTTTCCATGATGATTCGTGAACAGGCAGACCAGGGCGCGCCTACGGTTGTTTCTGAACCGGAATCACAGATCGCCATGATCTACCGGGATATGGCCAGGCACATGACGGCAAAACTGTGGTTACGTCATCAGCAGGCCCCGGCCGTGCCATCCCTGTCAGTGGTGGATGACTAAAAGTGTTTGATTTTCTGGCGGACTTTGTCCAGAAACTGGCTTAACCGGGGTTTGGCAATCTTATCCATGCGGTACAGGGTCAGCCAGTCAATATCCCTGCATTGGGTGACGGCCTTCAGGCTCAGTTTCATCATTTTGCGGGGTGGGTTACCGATCAGGGCCATCCGCCAGCGGGATGCGCCCTGGGTGGTAATGATCAGAATCTTCTTCAGGTTGGTTAGCTTTGGCTTTACCCCATCCGGACCAAAATCGGCCACGACCGAGGGAAGCCAGACTCGATCCAGCCAGCCCTTCAGGATGGCCGGCGGTCCCATCCACCAGGTGGGATAGATCATGATCAGGGCTTCAGCCCATTGCAGTTGTTGCACATAGTTCTCGACAGTAGCGGTGTTGTCCCTGTCCTTATAGGTTCTTCGCTCGGCGGTGCTCATTCTGGGCTCAAAATTTTCCTGATAGAGATCCAGCGTTTGTACCTCAAATGATTTTGCCCTCAGCTCATCAGACACCACCTGCAAGATGCTGGCGTTGTAACTCTCAGGAACCGGGTGGGCAAAGACAACCAGTGTTTTCATGCAAGCATTCACTCCATGCCTTTATTCGTCTGGCCTGATTGTAACGCTTATTGAATGGGGCGTAACCGCTGTGTGTTCGTCTATGCTTGGTTGATCACCCGATCTAAAAAGACTAACAGCATGGACAATTTCTTCCAGCAGTGGCGTACCTATCGAACCGTTGTTGACCAGGGCTACATGGGGCACAACAGTATTGCTGACCATATCCTCAGGCAGATAGAGCCGCTGCCGCAAGGTTCGGATATTCTTGATCTGGGCTGTGGCGATGCCGAGGTGTTTTTCCAGCTGCTACCGGAGCTGACGGTCAATGCGTATCGGGGCGTTGATAGTTCTGCTGCGGCTCTTGAGGTTTTGACCCGGCGTTTTAACGGCAGGGATGTGGCGTTTCAACTTGACTGTCAGGATATGATGGATTTTTTATCGTCCTGTGATGGTCAGTTTGACATTATTCTCGCCGGGTTTTGTATCCATCACCTGTCGTTTGATGATAAAAAACGGTGCCTGGAGATGGCTTATCGCTGTCTTCGAGAGCATGGGGTGATGTTTATCTACGATGTATTTTTACAGCCCGGCGAATCCCGGCAGCGATACCTTGCAAATTATCTGGCTTATATGCATTCCAACTGGATAGCCATGTCAGTTCAGGAGTTGGAGGCATTGAGTGCTCATATTACGGACTGTGACTTTCCGGAAGAGGTGCAGACGTTTCGGCAATGGTCAGAAGACGTCGGTTTTAAACAGGTCATAAACCTGTGGGAAGGGGAGTGGCATTCCCATAAGCTGCTTCAGCTTAACCGGGGGTGATGGCACAGTGACGGTTACTCTCTGTTCTCCCTGAATATTGATCTGGGTCAAGATAGTGGTTTACCGCAATAGGTCATACTGATCCCGACGGTGTTTCTTCCGGGAGCCAGGGATATGAATAATGACAACCCCTTAGTTAGCATGACGGCTGAACAAATCATGTGTCAGAAGGTGATGACTGTTCCCTCTGACTGGTCAGTGGATCGGTTGGCGCGCTTTTTGACGGATAAGGCCATTTCCGGTGCGCCGGTGGTGAATAATGCCGGACAGTTGATTGGCGTTGTGTCATTTTCCGATATTGTCCGGCATGCAGACAGTGGTCTGGTTGATCTGGCCAGGCGGGATGATGATTTTTACAGCACCATGATCGACGATTCACTGTCACCGGAAGATCAGCGCTCGTTTCATGATCTGGTGGATCAGTCCGTTCTGGTCAATGATATTATGACGCCGATGGTGTTTGAAGTGTCTCCGGATACACCGCTGATCCACGTCGCTGAAGCGATGGTTAAAGGGCGTATTCACCGGGTTATGGTCACCAGGGATCGCTCACTGAAGGGGGTAATCAGTGCGCTGGATCTGTTGAAGGTAATGACGCTTTAGCGTACTAAGCGTTGATACCCACACCGTTCGTGCTGAGCTTGTCGAAGTACGGTGGCACCATCCTTCGACAAGCTCAGGATGAACGGGGTGTACGGGTATTAACGCTTTGCCGCACTGGTGCATGGTTTCAATGAGTTTGACGTGTACAATCTCCGTTCACCCTGAGCGGAGTCGAAGGGTGCTTGGCACAATCTATCAGACTCCGGAGCTTCCGCCCTTCGACAGGCTCAGGACGAACGGAGTGCGGAGGCACGACAAACCGTCAAACGCATTGAAAGCATGTACTAGGTGTTTGCGGAGTATTGCTCCTGCATTTTCAGGATACTGTACATAAAAAAGGTACCGGTTGACCGGTACCTTTTTGAAGATCGCTAACCGTGTAGTCCAATCAAATCAGAAACGATTAACGAAAGATCCTCATTTCAACCCGACGATTCTGCGAACGGTCGCTTCCTTTGCTGTTGAGGGTAGCAGGGCTGTGTTTGCCTTTACCCGACGTTGTAATACGCTCTTCTTCTATACCTTTATGCATCAGGTACGCTTTTACAGCGAGGGCCCGACTCTCAGAAAGATTCTGGTTTGCCCGGCTTGAACCAATTTTGCAGGTATAGCCCGTGAGTTCGATACGCCTGGAATCACCCATCTGTTCTGCCACCGTATCGAGTAACTTGCGATCTTCCATATCCAGAACCGAAGTTCCAAAATCAAAATATATGGCCTCGGGTGGCTTTTCCGCAAAAGCACAGAAGGGACCAAAGTCACAGTCGAAAACGCTGTTGGTTGATTGGTAATCACTGGCGGCCATTTCACTGCTGGTTTGCTTTAAGCCGCAGGCTGTTGTCAGAAGGGCTGCTGTCAGAAGGGCGGTTATTTTGAGTTGCCTTATCATGGTAATTCTCCATCCATGGTGTTTAATGATGTTTGATTCCCTTTAATGGGAATTTCTACTGAGTATAGTGTTGTGCTTTCCCGTTGCAGGAGCCTGTTGGAAAATCTTTTGGGCAGGTGTCAGTAAGACTGATTTTTGACAGAGTGTGCGGGTTTTCAGGGATGAGCGGCAGGACTCAGGGAGCCACTTGTAAAAGTGCTGCCTCCCGGTCACGCCTCCACACCCCTGATCATTCGACAGATGTGGAGATGTAACCCGGAGTCAGCAACCATCAGACATGAATTTCAGCGCCGGTTAAATCTCAGTCAGCACCAGGGCTGCTGCTTTGTAAGGCAGGTTTTGTGCCTGAGCAACGCTTTCACAGGTAACAACACCCCGGCAAACATTCAGGCCAGCCAACAGGTATGGATTGTCTTCCAGGGCCTTGCGAGTACCTTTGTTGGCAATCTGAAGAACATAAGGCAATGTTGCATTGTTCAGTGCCAGGGTAGAAGTACGGGCGACCGCCCCGGGCATGTTGGCAACGCAGTAATGCACCACTTCATCAACGATAAAGGTCGGTTCGGCATGGGTAGTCGCCACGGAAGTTTCTGCGCAGCCACCCTGATCAATGGCCACATCGACAATAACAGAACCTGATTTCATCCTGCTAACCAGCTCCCGGGTGATGAGCTTTGGCGCTGCTGCTCCGGGCAGCAGAACACTGCCGATGACCAGGTCAGCGGATAGCACATGCTGCTCAATAGACTGGGAAGTGGAGTATACGGTACGCACACGGTTGCCATATTGGGCATCCAGCCAGCGCAGGGCATCCACTGAACGGTCAAGTACCACCACCTCGGCACCCATGCCGACTGCCATCGCGGTGGCATTCTGGCCAACAACCCCGGCACCGATAATGACCACCTTGGCAGGTTCAACGCCGGGAACCCCGCCAAGCAGCATGCCGCGTCCGGCCATGGATTTTTCCAGACATCGTGCACCGGCCTGGATAGACATGCGCCCGGCCACTTCAGACATGGGGGCCAGCAGTGGCAAACGACCCCGGGCATCGGTTACGGTTTCGTAAGCGATACAGGTTGCCCCGGAATTGATCAGTTCTGTGGTCTGTGGCACATCTGGTGCAAGGTGCAGATAGGTGAACAGTGTGTGGTGGGGTTTCAGTCTGGTGCGCTCAACAGCCTGGGGCTCTTTTACTTTCACGATAAGCTCAGCTGCCTGAAAAACCGCTTCTGCCGTGTCCAGGATTGTGGCACCTGAGGCCAGATAGTCCTCATTGAAGAAACCGACGCCATTACCGGCATGGTCTTCAACAAACACCTCGTGTCCGTTGTGAACCAGCTCTTTAACAGCAGCCGGGGTCAGGCCTACGCGGTACTCGTGATTCTTGATTTCCTTGGGAATACCTATCCGCATATTCAACTCCATGATCCTATTAAATTGGGATATAACAATATTTAACATCAATTTTCACAGGATTTTATCTTGAATATGACTTTTTATTGGTTTTTTAATCTAAAAAATATTTTTGAATGAATTTTTTGCTCTGTGTTCAGGAGACATAACAGATAAAGCCATATAACCGCCGGTAAATTAACTTTTGTTGAATATTGAACATCTCTCTGTGACTGGGCAGTATTGGCATAAAAAAGGCCTCAAAAATGATAAAGAGAGTAAGTCAGTCGGCATATTGCCCGGGAAGGCCAGTCTTGAGTCCGACAGGCTCCCGGGGCTGAAAGTGAGGCTTGCGCTTAAAAGAACCGGGGGATCTATCAATGCGAGATTTCAAAACAGAACTCGCTGACTATCATGAGTGCTGTCCGAACACTGCGTACATCGGTACCTTATTACCTGACATTGGCTGCTGAACTGAACAGACCGAAACCTGTGGAAGAGGCTTTCAGATAACAACCCGTGATGTACAGTATATGGAGAAATACCAACCTTCCTTGGTGATCGCAAAGAACCATACCAGACTACCGCCTACTAAAAAGAAAAGATCGTCGCATACATACTTTTGCTGCGCACCGAAAGTACCGGTTTTTTGCGATCACACAGTATTGAAAAGTGAGCTATATGCCCGGGATGAAACTGGATTATGTCGTGACTTCAGCAGGTAATATGGTGACCATAGCCAAAAGGAGCCTTGATGACAAAGAGCTTATGGAGGCGCTGTCATCCAGAGCGACGTGCTCAGGGTGCAATATTTATTTTTTGCAGGGTACCAAAGTTACGGTTTGCGGCCATCGGGTTTGTAACCAGTGCTGGATCAGTAATGAACAACGCTGTCCCAATCGTCGGTGTGGCGATGACAAGAAACTGGAAAACTACGATATTTCCAGCATGGATGAGATTGGCAGGTTGTTTGTGCACTGTCCGCTGAGTGGCTGTAGAGAAATACTCTCCTATGCAGAAACTGACGCACATATAGCTGCACATGACCTGCCGGAACCTGGTCAGAATAATGAATGACTCGCTGCCCGGCTGAGTCAGTGAAGAGAGTTTGACGGGCAGGAAATGGGGCTTATCATGGGCGACTTTGGCCAATATGAATTGTGTTCTGATCATCAATGATCAGCTGCACAGACTGATTTTACTGTTTTGTTGTTGTATATCTATGTCACTACTGAAAAAAGCAATGGCGTCGTTGTCGATAGGTGCCGCCAAAGTGGATGCCGTGCTCGAGCAGCCAGAGTTGATTCCGGGCAAACGGGGGGATTTCACCATTCGGGTTAACGGGGGTGTCGCTGAACAACAGATTGATAACATCTATCTGAATATCTGCTGCCAATATTTTGCCGAGCTGGAAAAGCGTAAGGGCGGTGATGAAGGAACCGTGACTGAAAAGGTAAAACAGACCTGCTCTTTAAGCCAGTGGTCATTGCCGGAAACCTTTATTATTGCTCCGGGTGAAGAACGAATATTCAATGCCAGTTTTATTTTGCCCTATAACACACCCATTACCCTGGGCGAGGGTAAGGTATGGCTGGAAACCGGGCTGGATATCCAGTTTGCCATAGATCCTTCGGATACTGACTTGCTGGTAGTAAGGCCGGATGCATTGATGGCCGGTCTGTTTGATGGACTCACCAACGCCGGTTTGCAGTTGCGCCAGGCAGAGTGTGAAGCCGCCAGTGGCTTTGCACTGCCGTTTGTTCAGGAGTTTGAATTTATCCCTGTCTCCGGAAAGTTTCTTGGCCGCTGGCGGGAGCTGGAAATTGTTGCCTGGCGCGATGAGCAACAGCTTAAACTCTGGTTTGAAGTCGATCGTCAGCAACGGGGTTTGCAGGGTATGTTATCCGGACTGCTGGGTAGAGGTGAGTTGCATCGACACCTGGAAATATCGGTGGAGACAACGCCGGAAGCACTGGCTGAACAGGTGATCACGTTTCTTGATCAGACAATGTGATCGGCAATATTCTGCTGAGCCAGTGCTTTGACATCGTCGTTTTATCGACTATTTTTTATTGGCGTATTTCATGGAATCCAGAGCTACGGCAAAGATAATAATTCCCCCCTTGATAATAAACTGCCAGTAAGGGTTGATGCCGATATAAGTCATACCGTAGTTAATGATGGTAAAGATCAATACGCCGGTGACCACCCCCATGATACTGCCGACGCCACCGGCAAAAGATACTCCGCCAACCACACAGGCGGCAATGGCATCCAGTTCATACAAAAAGCCCAGGTTATTGGTGGCAGAGCCGATACGGCCAGCTTCCAGAAGACCGGCAAAGGCATAAAACACGCCGGAAAGCGCATACACCTTCAGCAGGGTAAGTGGTACGTTGACACCAGATACTTTGGCCGCCTCCGGGTTACCACCGATGGCAAAGATGTTTTTGCCAAAGACGGTTTTGTTCCACAGTACCCAGCTGAAAATAATGGCAATAACCGCATAGAAGGTGATGTAGGAAAGCCGGAAGTCACCCAGTCGGATAAAGCCCTGAGTAAATTCGGAGAACTGAGTGGCAAAACCGGCCACTGGCGAAGCGCCCACATAGTCATAGTAGAGGGAGTTCACGCCATAGACGATAATCATCGTACCCATGGTAGCGATGAACGGCGTCACTTTCAGGTAGGCGACCACCAGCCCGTTCACCAGACCAATCAATGCACCAATGGCACAGACAATCATGATAACGGCAGGGATCGGCAGTGGTCCCAGCTCCGGGAAGACTTTGTTGACATTTTCCAAAGCTTGCAACAGGGTTGCCGAGATGACCGCTGCCAGACCAACCTGCCGACCTGCAGAAAGGTCGGTTCCCTGGGTAACGATCAGACTGGCAACCCCCAGGGCGATAATAATTCTGACCGACGACTGTGTCAGTATATTGCTGAGGTTTCTTAAACTTACAAACGACGGTTCTTGTATAATTATCACCGCCAGAAGAATCAGCAGCACCGCATAGATACCACCTTCTTTTACCAGGCGCAGAACACTCAGTTGTTTTCCCGCCGTCAGACTGCTGGCAACACTCATGGCAGTCTCTCCCCTTGTTCGTTTCAGTAAATAAAAAATGCGTTATAGATAGCGTGCAGCCAGTTCAAGAATTTCGTGCTGCGTGGTTTCCCGGGTATTGACAATGCCGGCAACCCGACCATTACTCATTACCATGATGCGGTCGGTGACACCCAGCAACTCAGGCATTTCTGATGAAATCATAATGATGCCTTTATCCTTTTTGGCCAGGTCCAGAATCAGCTGATAGATTTCAAACTTGGCACCCACATCAATCCCCCGGGTCGGTTCATCCAGCATCAGGATTTCCGGTTGGGTCAGAAGCCAGCGGCCAATGACCACTTTCTGTTGGTTACCGCCGGAGAGTGAGCCGATGTGCGTTTTATGACCGGGTGTTTTTACCTTCATTGCATCAATGACCCACTGAGTATCCGCCCCCATGGTCTGATTACTTAATAAGCCAAAACGTTGTTTGTACTTTTCAATATTGGCAATCAGAGCGTTAAAGGTGATATCGAGTGTGGCGTAGATACCCGTCGCACGTCGCTCTTCGGTGACCAGAGAGAAGCCATTCTGGATGGCCTGGTATGCATCCTTATTGTCCAGTGTCTTTCCATGCAGCTTGATAACGCCCGCGCTTTTATCGCGAATACCAAAAATGGTTTCCACGACATCGCTACGACGGGCACCCACCAGACCGGCGATACCGAGAATTTCCCCTTTACGGAGTTCAAAGCTGACATCCTGTATGGAGGGCTGGTTTTTGGCGGTCAAATGCTCAACCTGAAGGATCACTTCTTTCGGCTGGTGATCCCGCTGAGGGAATCGCTGGGTCAGTTCCCGCCCCACCATCAGGCTGATGATCTGGTCCATATCCAGACCTGCCAGTGGCCGGGTAGTCACCCATTGACCATCCCGAAGTATGGTAATGTCGTCGCAGATAGAAAAAATTTCTTCCATCTTATGAGAGATGTAGACAATACCGCAGCCACGCTCTTTTAATTTATTAATGATGGTAAACAGGTGGCGGACTTCTTTTTCTGAAAGGGACGAAGTCGGTTCATCCATAATGACAATTTTGGCGTTGTAGGAAAATGCCTTGGCAATTTCCACCATCTGTCGTTTGGAAACAGACAGATCCGCCACCTTATCTTTTGGATCAACATCAATATCCAGCTCGTCAAAGATCTTTTTGGTTTCGTCGTACATGGTTTTGTGATCAATAAAACCATGTTTCTTTGGGTAACGACCCAACCAGACATTGTCCATCACGCTGGATTGCAATACCTGGTTCAGCTCCTGATGCACCATGGAAACACCGTGAGTGAGTGCTTCCTTTGATGAGGTAAATTCAGTGGCCTTGCCTTGAAAATAAATACTGCCTTCGTCTTTTTCATAAATACCGAAAAGACATTTTAAGAGTGTTGATTTACCGGCACCATTTTCCCCCATCAGGGCATGGACGGAGTGAGGACGCACTTTTAGATTAACCCGGTCCAGGGCTTTTACTCCGGGAAATGATTTGCTGATGTCGGTCATTTCCAGAAGCCATTCACTGTCGTTAATCAAATGGTTGCTGGTATCCATAGCATTCTGACTTTTCAGAGATAAAGAGCACCCGGCAAGGGCACCGGAAATGCCCGGGAGGCTGCTCTTTTGAATGAGAAACGGAGTTGAAAGATTTGGCCTGGTTTCCTCTCGTTCCCATGCTCCTGCGTGGGAACGAGAGGTTAGTCAGACCTAAACCTGCCTGTCACAAGTCGTCTTTATCGACACCCACGTAAGGTATGCGAACGATTTTATTTTCGATATTCCAGTTGGTGCCTTCACCTGCGGTTTTGCCATTGGCCAGGTTATTGGCTAACTGAAAAGCAGCTTTGGCCTGGTTATTGGCGTCGTTCAGTACGGTTCCCTGCATCTGCCCGCCTTTAATCAGTGCCAGTGCTTCTGTCAGGGCATCAACGCCAAACACGGGAATGGCGGATTTACCGGCGGCTTTCAGGGACTCGATAGCGCCCATGGCCATGGCATCATTGTTGGCGATAACCACTTCAATTTTGTCGGCATTCGGGCCAGAGATCCAGGCATCAACCTTGTCTTTTGCCATGGCGGTATCCCACATGGCGGTATCCATATGGAGTTCTGCCGTCGGGTAGCCCCGGTCATTCAGGGTAGAGATGACATAGGACGTTCTTGCTTCTGCGTCCGGGTGGCCGGGCTCACCTTTCAGTAATACATACTGGATCTTGCCATCACCGTTCAGATCCCAGGCTGAGTTTCTGGCCCAGTGCTCAGCAATCAGTTCTCCCTGGATAATGCCCGATTCCTTGGAGTCAGTGCCAACGTAGTAAGCATGCTTATAACTGGCCAGGGCTTCAGCGGAGGGCTCTTTGTTGTAGAAGACAATGGGAACATCATCGTACTTGGCTTTTTGAATGATGACCGGAGCGGCAGCAGGGTCCACCAGATTAATCGCCAGAGCATCCACCCCTCTGGCCAGCATAATGTCAACCTGGTCATTCTGCTTGGACTGATCGTTCTGCGAGTCGTTCATCAGCAGTCGAACACCGTCAACCTTGTCGGCTTCTGCTTCGATAGCCCGGCGAACGCTTGCCATAAAGTTATCGTCGTATTTGTAAACGGTAACGCCAAGGGTCGTGCTGGCCTGAGCGGCACTGCCAATGGTCATCGCTGCCATCATGGCAGCCAGCGCTGTGACTTTTTTCATGGTTGTCCTTCGGTGAATTTCTGTGTGCTTTGATGGTATCAAACAGTGCTTACTGTTAGGGTAAGGCAGCTCAACGAAATGTAACAAAGTCTTAAAAAAGTGATCATAAAAAGATAAGTCGATCGACGTTCATATTGTCAGGGATCAATAGTTTTGCTCAGCGCTGATTGGGATAATCCTGACTGACGACGTGGTCATTATATGGTTAGGGGGAACGATGAGGGCATCGCACCGGATTTTTGTGGTGGATGATGATGATGGCATTCGGCAGTTACTGGCTGAATACCTGACAAAGCATGGTTTTGCTGTAGAAACATCACCGGATGGTGAGTCTTTTCTGGAACGGTTCCAATCACTGTCCGTGGAAGAAACCCGGAATGCGCTGGTGGTGCTGGATATCATGATGCCGGGTATTGATGGCTTTGATGTCTGTCGGCAGTTGAGAACCTTTACCAAAGTCCCTGTGATCATGCTCACTGCCGTATCCGATGAAATGGACCGTATTGTTGGTCTGGAAATCGGGGCAGACGATTACCTTGCCAAACCCTTTAACCCGAGGGAGCTACTGGCCCGAATTAAAGCCATTTTCCGGCGCAGTGAGCAGACCGCTGAGGTGCTGCCGCCTTCACGGTTTTGCTGTTTTCATGGCCTTCGCCTGGATATGGTTACCCGGTCATTGTCTGATACGGAAGGGGAACCCCTGCCGCTCTCTGGTGCTGATTACAATCTGTTGATGCTCTTTGTGAACAATGCCGGCAGGGTGTTGAGTCGTGAGTATATTGCTGGCGAAACCCGCAAACGCGGTTCAGATCCACTGGACCGTTTTATTGATGTCCATATCAGCCGTCTCCGCCAGTGTCTGGGTGATGATGCCAGGTCACCGGCGATCATCAAAACCGTGCGAGGTGCCGGATACCTGATGGCCACCGAGGTTCGATTTTCTCATGATGCCACTGTGCCTGTTCTTTCGTGAGCGTAAGGATGAGCGGCGTCATAAAAGAGTATTGGCAAATCCTCAAACACCAGTTTCATGAGTGCTCACCAAGGACGCTGGCCGGCCGTTTCCTGATGGTGATGTTTGCCCTGGTGTTCACCTCTCAGCTTCTGGTGAATCATCTCTGGGAGCGGGAAACCGAGAGTGACCGGCAGGAAGCGCTTGCCAGAGTATCAACCAGTGTGGCGCTGCGTATGTCGGCTACCACTGAATATTTTGTTACATTGCCTGCCTCACTCCGTAAGGCCGCTATCAACAAACTGCGTTACATGGGAGGAGCCCGTTACTTCATCACCCTGAATCCGGAGTTTATTAAACTGGTGCCTTATGAGAACTCATTGGCCCATCAAACGGTGGTGAATGTCTTTAAGGCAGTACTTAAAAACGCCAATCATATCAGTGGTCGGGTCGAGGTGGCTTTTTCCCGACCGGAAACGCTGAAGGTGTTTGATAATCAAACGCTGCTGCAGGATCTGCCCGATAACTGGGGCCGGGAAACGTTATTGGTTGAGCCTCTGGATCTTCCGGTTCTGGTAATACAGGTTCAACTTGAAAACAGTGAGTGGCTATACCTGGCAACCCTGATGCCAGACTCATCCATTCTCTCGGCTGATGACTCCTCCCCGGCACCTTTGCAAACTTCCTATTTGATCTGGATGCTGGTGCTGCTGGTATTTGCGACCATGGCTATCTATTTTATGGTTCGTCCTTTTGCGGCGTTATCCAAAGCAGCAAACGATTTTGGGCGGGATCTGGAGCCTGTGGCCATTCCTGAACGGGGTTGTCTGGAGTATGAAAGAACGGCCCGGGCTTTTAACCAGATGCAGCAGAATATCCGCCATTATATGAGTGACCGGAAACAGTTGTTCTCGGGGATTTCCCATGACCTGAAAACGCCGATTACCCGACTGCGCCTGCGAGCCGAAATGCTGGATGATGACGCCCAGCGGGAGCCGTTTATCCATGACCTGGAACACCTGGAAATCATGGTCAAGTCGGCCCTGCAGGTGGTCAGCAATACCGATATCCATGAAAACCCCCGGGTGGTTGATCTGGAAAGAATGCTGAATGACATGACACTGGCAGCCCAATCAGTCGGGCAGAGAGCCTGGCTGCATACACCGTTCCTGAATCATCCTGAAGGTGACGGGCGTTATAACATCACCGGCAAACCGCTGGCGCTTAAACGGTGTCTGGAGAACCTGATTGGCAATGCGATTGTTTATGGGGCACCGGCCAATGTTTATATTGAGCGGGTAGCCGATCAGGTCATCATTACTGTCCGTGATCATGGGCCCGGTATTCCAGAGGGGATGGAAGAAACGATTTTTAAACCTTATTTCCGGCTGGACTACGGCTGTCAGAAGAACCCGGATGGTAACGGTCTTGGGCTGATCACCGCTCGCCACCTGGCGCGGATTCATGGTGGCAGCCTCAGACTTCGTAACCATCCGGAGGGTGGGCTGGAGGTTACCCTGACACTGCCAGTCGCATGATTTTATGACAATTGATGTTTATTCGTTGATGGTTTGAACCACCTTAACCGATTGGCATTGGACACCACGGTTACCGACGACAGTGCCATGGCACCACCGGCGATAACCGGATTGAGCAGCATACCGGTAAACGGGAACAGGATGCCCGCGGCAATGGGTATGCCTAATGAGTTGTAGATAAAGGCACCAAACAGGTTCTGTTTGATATTTCTCAGTGTTGCTCTTGAGAGTTCAATAGCATCTGCGACACCGTGAAGAGACGCGCCCATCAGGGTCACATCCGCCGATTCAATGGCAACATCGGTCCCGGTGCCAATGGCAAAGCCAACATCGGACTGGGCCAGGGCCGGGGCATCGTTGATGCCATCACCCGCCATACCCACTTTATGACCGCGCCCGGATAGAAGACGCTGTATTTCTTTCACATGCCCGGCTTTATCTTCAGGCAGAACTTCGGCATGGAACTCATCGATGCCCGCCTGTCTGGCGATGGCCTGTGCTGTTAACCGGTTATCTCCGGTGAGCATAACCACGGTAATACCCAGTTTATGAAGCCGTTTGATGGCTGCCTGTGAGTCGGCCCGGATTGGGTCTGAAACGGAGATGATCCCGGCCAGACAGTCATTAATCGCCATAAACATCGGGGTTTGCCCCTGTTCTGCCAGTTGTTCCGCTTTATCGACCAGGCTTTCGATGTTGCAGCCATTGTCGGTCATCAATTTTTTATTACCCAGCAACACTACCTGACCATCGACGTTGCCAGAGACGCCATGACCGGGAATGGCCTGAAAACTTTCAACGGCTTTCAGTGCTATCTGCCTTGACTGGGCGGATGCCACAATTGCTTCAGCAAGAGGGTGTTCAGAGCCCTGTTCCAGGCTGGCTGCCAGGGTTAACAGTTCGACTTCGGTGTATGGCTCCAGGCTGACAATCTCAGTTACGGTGGGGCGACCTTCGGTGATGGTGCCCGTTTTATCCAGAACCAGTGTCGTCAGTTTACTGGCCTGCTGCAACGCGTCACCTTTACGAATCAAAATGCCCAGCTCCGCAGCTTTACCCACTCCCACCATAACTGACATGGGCGTGGCAAGGCCCAGTGCGCAGGGGCAGGCAATGATCAGCACCGTGGTGGTGACCACCAGCGTATGGGCAACCCTGGGCTCAGGTCCTGCAAAAAACCAGACAGCTGCCGCCAGCAGTGCAATCAGGATAACGGCAGGAACAAAGATGCTGGAAATTTTATCGGCCAGTCGGGCGATCGGCATCTTGGCACTCTGGGCTTTTTTTACCAGGGCGATAATCTGGGCGAGTGCTGTTTCACTGCCCACTTTTTCAGCAGTAAACAACAGTGAGCCATTTTTATTCAGGGTGCCGGCGCTAATGGCATCACCCGCCTGCTTTTCTACAGGGACAGGCTCACCGGTCAGCATGGATTCATCCACAAAGCTCATGCCATCCACAATGCTGCCATCCACCGGAATCTTCTCTCCGGGGCGTACCCGCAGTGTGTCGCCTTTACGCACTTGCTGCACAGGGATATCCAGCTCTTTGCCAGCACGAATCACCCGCGCTGTCCTGGCCTGAAGCCCAAGCAGTCGTTTTACCGCTTCACTGGTTTTGCCCCTGGCTCTGAGTTCCAGCGCCTGGCCCAGGTTGATCAGGCCGATAATCATGGCGGAAGCTTCAAAATAGACATGCCGGGCACTGTCGGGCAGCCAATCCGGGAACAGTACAACAATCATGGAAAACAGCCAGGCGGCACCGGTGCCCAGTGCCACCAGAGTGTCCATATTGGCATTGCGATGTTTCAGGGACTGGCATAGCCCTGTGAAGAAGTGCCCACCGGAGAAATACAGAATCAGTCCGGTAACAACGCCAACCACACCCCAGGCAATCTGCTCCTGAGGGCTGTTGACGCCCATCTCGCCGGTGACCATGCCCCAGATCATCAGTGGTATCCCGAGGCCCAGGGCGATGGCGGTATGTTTCAGCAGATAGCGATAACGTCGCCTGTCTTCTGCTTCCTGCTGAACCTGTTGTTGCTCGAATGAACCCTCTGCAAAGTTAAGAACCGTGCCGGGAAACCCCGCCTGTTCCAGCGCAGAAAGCACGCTATGGATCTCTATATGAAGATCCGTACCGTCGGTACTTTCCAGCAGAACGGTTTTATCCGCCAGATTAACGGTTCCCTGAACCCCATCGATGCCCTGCAGTGATTTTTCAATTTTGCCAACGCAGGAGGCACAGTTCATGGCTGCGATGGCAACCATTGCCGAGGTTTGAACTCCCGAAGCAAGCTCAGCGACAAAGCCAACACTTTCTACTGCGCTCACTAACGATTCTGAAGAGGCGGTTCCGGCAACCCGTGCAGTGCGGTCGGCAAGATTAACACTGGCGGCAGTAACGCCGGTCACCGCAAGCAGGGCCTTTTCTACCTTGCCAACACAGCCGGCACAGCGCAGACCACTCAATCGCAGTTCGGTTTCTATGACGGTCATGGGTTATGCTCCTGTTGCCATTCTGTCACTGACTGATGCAGCATAACCCTTCCCCTTACAGGAAGGTAAAGGCTTAGCTGGTCAAACCGTTGAAATTTTATATTCTACTAATTTTTTGGACAGTGAGCCCTGTTGTTGAAAAATGGCTAAAATTTCATCCAGTTTTTCTTCAGAAGACGCTTCCAGTGCAGTGCGCAGCTGGCTCGGAGTCATAGGCTGAGTGCCACGGCATCTCTGATACAGTGCCTTACCAACGCCAAAAACCATCCCCGCCGCCTTGACCAGACTGAAGGCTTCCATAAACTGGGCTGTCATGGTTGTCCCGACCGAAAATTCATTGACAGTGGCATCTCTGTCAGCCCATCTTGCTAATCCATCCAGTGGATCAGGCGACACACCCGGATGCACAGTGCCGTTAAAGCGAGTTTCGTTAGGCATCACTCTGAATGTATCAGCCCTTTCCCGGGTGAGGCCCATTTGGTAGATAAAGGCATTGTAAAGCGCAAAACTGCCAACGGTTAAGCTGCATGCCAGGCCCAGGAGTGCTTTAGCCAGGGCGACTTTGCCAACTCTGGAGTCTGGTACAGAGCCAAGCGTGGTCAGAATTTTATCGATCTTATCAGAGATACGTTTTTCTGAATCGGTTAGTTGTGTTTGTTGGCCCGCTTTTTTCTTACAAAAAACAGACGTTAAACGTGCAGTTTCAAATATTACCTTTTTAATTGACACTAAAAATGTCGCCGTCATATAAGTTTCAATAATCGTATTAACCAGTGCGTGAGGCGACATTATGAAAATTTTTGCTGCCTGGGCCCCGTAAGAAAAGGCCCATGATTCTGGCGGAATGAGTTCCGGGGGATCATTGGTCCATTGTTCAACACCCAGTGGTAAGGCATAGGCCGAAACTGGAGACGCAATGGCAGCGGTTTGAACAAGGTCAGCGGTCAAAATATTCTCAGCAGCAAGATGACAACGCTCTGCCTTGCCTATTATTTCCCCGGCTTTGTAGAGAAGATTGAGCGCTTCACAGCCAATGGCCAGCATGGTAATACCTTCTGAGGCAGTACCCAAAATGGCAATAGTCAGTCCAAATTCTTTATGGGCAGCAATGCCAACCCTTGCCATGTCGCTGGCCGTGGCCAGGAATAATGCGGGGAAATAACATTTATTGAAGGTTTCCTGTGCCCGGGAAAGTTTTGCTGAATACTCTTCCCAGCTGTCAGGAGCGGCTGACACAGCATCTAATGTCAATGCAGCAGTACTGAAAGACCCGATCAACGTCACAATAATGCCACTGGCTGTAGATTGTTTATCGAGAATAAAACTGCTGTATCTGCCAAAAGCACTGAAAAGACACAGACCTGTTAGCACCCCATGAAGTACTGATTTCGGTTTTTCCGCTTCGCAGATAAAACGCTGAAAAAGAATTTCAACGTCATGTTTTGGCTTCTTGAGCTGCTCACAAAGTTTTTCGGTGATAATCGCTTTGTTTTCTTCCCTGCTGATATGTTTCAGAATGGATTCAATCTTGTCATGCTTTTTTTCAAATCTTACAGCGCTTCTTTCTGCCAGATTTCTATTGGCTTCAACGGTGTGTAAAGTATTGAATATATGATGGTGGTCGTTAGCTAAACGTTCAATGTTTGATTTTGCATAATTCCAGTGATATTGGGCGCTCTCCAGTTTTTTTTAAAAGCTGTTAATCTCTTTTTCAGCCTCTGGTATTGATAGCCCTGTGTGGTTAGTTAAATGCTGGATGGACAAACATTTACCAGGCTCATTTGCCAAGGTAAATTGGATTTTATGCGCCTGCTGTAATATTTCAAAGGGTGGGGAATGGGGCTCTTTTGGGGAATGGTTCTCTTCATTGACTTGCCATCTTTTCCGAAAGCCACTGGATAGCAGGGAAACATCACCAGATGATGAAATAGAAGCCGTTCTATCCAGTAATAAAGGGCCTGTAATATGAGTTCCTTTAGAAGCCAGCCCGATAGTTTCTAATGCTGGAGCATTGGTCACACCCGCTTCTGAATCATACTGCAAGGGTAAAATATCAGTGCCCCCGGCATTGGATGAACTGTTCTGGCTCAAATTCAGGGCACTGAGATGCAGAGAAACCTTGGATGGTTAATTCATTGATGAATCCTGTATCGAATTGTAGTTGATTTTTATCAGGTCAATACTGTTGGGTTAACGTCGCCTTTGTACTTTAATGATGAAGTAGAGTGCAGGAAAGCTGACTGTGCCCAGGGAAAACAAAGATGCAACTATTGACTGGTAATTTCATACACTATTGTTCTCCTGCACAGCCTCTGGCTATGAATTTGACCTTTGTCATTGACCGTCCACTGCGGCTAATCAGCCACAGCTGGTTGGGCACATGATTTATGCCGTCAAACGTTCTGTTGCTCCAGTTGTACCACCGGATTATTGTTGTTCGCGGACCCCGTCGAAGGCTCCGCTGTAGCTGCGGGTTGATGATGAGACTGCCGGAATTGCAATGGATTACTTAGTGCGTTCAACAATAAAGGTGTTGTTGATGAGTCCGGATTTGCCTGCCTGAGAGTCTTATAACTTTTATAGGTACAGACTCCATAGGCGGCTATTGTCAAAACAGCGGGTAAAGCAAGCCAGCCATGAGCAGGGGGGGCAACAGTATGGCATAAATCTGCCCGCTCATCCGAGAAATCACAACAATCGAAATTCCCATCGCACACTTTATCCCGAGGAATACATTTGCTGCTGTCGCAGCGGAAATCACGCCCTAACTCTTCACATTTGGCCTGTGTGCATAAATCCGCCCCCTCATCGGAATTATCATCACAATTATCATACCAATAAGATTTAACCAAGTTACAGTCATCCTTGTTACAGACATACTTGGGCTCAATGCACCTTTTGTTTTTGCAGAGAAAGCTACGCCCTAACTCTTCACATCTGGCCTGAGTGCAAAAATCCGCGCCCTCATCGGAACCATCACCACAATCAATATATCCATCGCACTGCATCCTGCGAGAGATACATGTTGGTTTGTCTTCGTAGTTGCAGAGGATACTACGCCCTAGCTTCTCACATTGGTCCTGTGTGCATAAATCCGGCCCTTCATCAGAATTATCCGTAACATTCAGAGTATTACAACTATTATGTCCATTGCACACTCTTTCGGTAGAGATACATTTTGAACTGTTGTGGCAGAGGAAACTACGCCCTAACTTCTCACATCTATCCTGAGTGCATGTTTTCGCCCCCTCATCGGAACCATCGCCACAATCTAAATGACCATACCCACTATCTCTCCCGTTACAGACCCCCTTGGTATCAATGCACTTTGCGCTGTTGCAGATAAACCGCCCCAACTTTTCACATTTGTCCTTAGTGCATACATCTTTCCGCTCATCCGTATTATCAAAACAATCATCATGCCCATCGCACAGATCACTGATATAAATACATTTACCGTTGTCACAGCTGAATTCGTCAGAAGGACATTTCGCCCCGGCCGGTTGCAGTTGATGATAAAAAACAGCAAAGCTGAGCAGTGTTTTAAGCCCTGGTGCAACACCATCAATATAAGGTGAGGTCATTACCTGATTAAATGCATAACCCGCTACACTACGCATCAGTCCCATTCCGGCCTGTAAGGCACTACCGGCAAGCTGCCTTACCCTGTAGTCAGAAATCGCCCTGTGCTCAGGCTTTTGAGCTGGGCCATGACGGCAACTGGCACTCGTCTGCCCGTGGCTGACGGTGATACCTGATGCTTTTGTGGTTTCCCGGGAGTGTGAAGAAGTGACCTGGGAAGGGAAGACATTTGGCAAGGTAGATGTTGCAATTTGCATTTGATGACCTCAGAGGATATGTCCAATACATCCATGCAAGTATGCCCATGGCATGGGCTCCACAGGTTTACCGATCTCTCTGGAAAGCAATATAGTTATTTTTTTAAAGCAAGGGCCTGACCGGATAGCGCCTTCACCGGAAGGCATTAAAAATTACCGGGAGTTGTACAGCTGATCAAACGACACTTTTTGTCATTACTCGGATTGCAGAAGCGGTGAGGGCGGTTGCTGTCGAAATAATAGCTGTCACCGGGGTTCAGCAGATAGACATCTAGACCCACGGTAAGCTCAAGCTGACCTTCAATGATGATGCCGGCTTCTTCACCTTCATGGCAGAGCATCTCCTCACCGGTATCGGAACCCGGCGGGTAATTTTCATCCATAAAGGCCATGGCACGGTTCGCCTTGTGCTGACCAATGATTTTGATCTGTATCTGGTCCATGATCATCGCAGGAAGTTCTTCTGAACGATAGACGACTGGCTCGTAGCCGTACTCATCCATCTCCACAGAGAAAAACGTCACCAGCGACATGGGAATGCCATCGAGTACTTTTTTCAGGGAGCTGACCGATGGGCTGACACTGTTTTTTTCAATCATGGAAATGGTGCTGTTGGTAACACCGGCACGTTTTGCCAGCTCTCGCTGGGAGAGGTTATGCATAATTCGAACGGTTTTTAACCGTGTTCCTACATCCAAAGCAGGTTCTCCTTGAAGCTTCCCTGAAGTTCTCCATGATGTTTGAACAGACCCACAGGGAAGCAAGAGACTGGCTCCCTGTCCCGCAGGAGCCAGTGGTGACGTTTACTGTCCGGTAGTGACTTTGGTGAACGACCGGTTAATAATGCGATCCACTTTGGGTGGCAGCACAGCAAAAACGTAGAGATTCTTTTTGGCTTCTGCGGTCGGGTAAATACCGGGATTTTCACGGATATCCTGGTCAACCAGGGCAAAAGAACTCTTATTCGGGCTGGCATAGGCCACGTAGTTACTGATGTCAGCAATCACTTCCGGCTTCAGAAGATAGTTCAGGAAGGCATAGGCTTCATCAATATTTTTCGCATCTTTGGGAATGGCCAGCATATCAAACCACATGCCTGCACCTTCCTTGGGAATGGTGTATTCAACAACGACACCATTGTCGGCTTCATCGGCACGGTCACTGGCCTGCAGCACGTCGCCGGACCAGCCTATTGCCACACAGATATCTCCGTTGGCCAGATCAGAAATGTAGCGGGAAGAGTGGAAGTAGGTGACATGAGGGCGAACCTTCATCAGCAGCGCTTCCGCTTTCTGATAATCACCCTTGTTCACTGAGTTAGGATCAAGCCCAAGGTAGCGCAGGGCAGCAGGCATGATTTCTGTTGGCGCATTCAGAAACGCAACACCGCACTTGTTCAGCTTGCTGATGTACTTCTCCTCAAACACCAGGTCCCAGCTGTCGACAGGGGCCTCTTCGCCAAGATATTTTTTGACCAGCTCAGGGTTATAGCCAATGCCCGTGGTTCCCCACAGGTAAGGGATGGAATGTTTATTGCCTTCGTCGTATGTCTCCAGCAGGGCCATCAGTTCCGTATCAAGGTGTTTCCATTCAGACAGTCTGGTTTTATCCAACGGTTTGAACACACCGGCTTTGATCTGCCTGGCCATAAAATCGGAAGAGGGCACGACAATATCGTAGCCGGTATTTCCTGACAGGAGCTTGGCTTCCAGTACTTCATTACTGTCAAACACGTCATAGCGAACCTGGATACCGGTCTCTTGCTCAAAGTTGGCAATGGTGTCTTTGGCAAGGTTGATTAAAAAATACCCGGGTTATAACAACCCGGATGAATTATTGTTTTCTGTCGTTCAAGTACTCCAGGGTTAAATCAAGGCATTTACGGGCTTTGGTCACCAATTCATCAATCTCGGCATGGCTGATGATCAGTGGTGGTGAGATGATCATGGTATCGCCCACTGCGCGCATCACCAGACCATTTTTGAAGCAGAAATTACGGCAGACGGTGCCTGCTGTGCCTTCATCATCAAAACGGGTTCTTGCTTCCCTGTTATTGGTCATTTCCAGTGCCGCAACCATGCCGACACCACGGGTTATGGGTGGTTTTAAAGAAGGTGTTGTAGTAAGGCAGCTCTTTCATCTGCTGACAGACTGCGGCAATCAGCTCCTGTCGTCCATAGCCAATATTGACGCACCAGAGCCCGGCCATGCCATCAAGAATTTTATTATTTTTTTAAACAGTCATCTGCAGGTATTCACGCTCCCAGGAGCTGATAATCCCTTTGAAGTTCTGGTATTCAGTGCGCTTCACTTCAACATAGGAACGAACAAAGCGTCTTCCCAGGGTCTTTTTGAGAATTTCACTCTGTTCCATCAGCTCAAGGGCTTCCTCAAGATTAAGTGGAAGTCTTTTGTCGTTAGAATCATCAGAGGCATTTCCGGTAACGGCTTGTGTTGGTTCTGCGGCATTAATCATGCCAAGGTAACCACAAAGCAGTGATGCCGCAAAGGCGAGGTATGGGTTGGCGTCCGCCCCTGCCAGTCTGTTTTCAACACGGCGGTTGGCAGGAGATGAGTCAGGAATTCTCAGGCTGACAGTCCGGTTATCAATACCCCAGGCCAGATTCACCGGCGCAGAGGTATCCCTGAGAAAACGACGGTAGGAGTTTACGTTCGGCGCAAAAAGTGGCATGGCTTCCGATACATACTGCTGAAGCCCGCCAATATAGTGGTAAATCATCTTGCTGGGGGAGTCATCTTCGTTGCTGAAAATGTTGTTTCCCTGTTTATCCAGGATACTCTGGTGCAGGTGCATGGAGCTGCCCGGTTCACCACTGATGGGCTTGGCCATAAAAGTGGCATTAATCTCATGTTTTAATGCCGCTTCCCGTACCGTGCGTTTAAATATAAATACCTGGTCTGCCAGGGACAGCGCATCACCGTGACGGAAGTTGATTTCCATCTGGGCTGCACCTTCTTCGTGAATCAGGGTATCTACATCCAGCCCCTGCTGTTCACACCAGTTGTAAACATCTTCAAAGAGAGGGTCATATTCATTGGCAGCGTCAATGCTATAGGATTGGCGGCCAGACTCAGGACGCCCGGATCGGCCAACCGGCGGCTGCAACGGGTGGTCCGGATTAGCGGTGCGTTTGGTCAGGTAAAATTCCAGTTCAGGTGCCACGACGGGCTTCCAGCCTTTGGCTTCATAAAGCGCCAGAACGTTTTTCAGCACTGCCCTTGGTGCCATGCTGATCAGGTTACCCTGCTTATCGTAACAGTCATGGATAACCAGCGCCGTTGGCTCCAGTGCCCAGGGTACCATATGGACAGCGGACTCATCGGGTTTGAGAATCATATCGATCTCAGCGGCATTCATCAGCTCATAGTAGATTTCATCTTCGACGTAATCTCCGGTCACTCCCTGAATCAGCAAACTTTCCGGCAGTCGTATGCCTTTTTCGGCAATAAACTTGCTACTGGGCATAATCTTGCCACGGGCGATACCGGTAAAGTCGGATATGACCGCTTCGACCTCGGTGATTCTCTGCGCTTTTAACCAGCTGGCCAGCTTTTTCATAGTATCTTTGCTTATGGTTATGTTCTTAGTGATGACGAGGTAATCGTTGGTAATGCCTTGTACGACAGGCTTCGGCAAATGCCTAATAAAGGAATACCCAGGGCTATGGCATCAGGGATAAGTTGCAGAGTTGTGTTATCTCTCTGGCTATCATGGTGTGCGCTTTCTTTTGAAACATCGGAGTTAGCCGGTGCACTACCATAGCGCCGGGGTTCAATATTCGAATAAGCACCAGTAACCAGCAGGCCGTCAAGCTGTGCAAGAATGTCCTGACTATCCAGGGGAACAGGCAAAGAAGGGATGATAACAGGGAGGGCATTGGCAGCATGAACAACAGAGGTGAGATACTTTTCTCCAGCCTGATGTACACGGTGCAGACCATCCATTGCCGTGTCTGCTGTGACACCGATCAGTGGCCGGGTATCGGTTTTCATAATCCACCTTATTATGTTGTTTAAGCTTCGTTTCCCTGAATCAGACTTCAGGGGCTGTTTTCATGGACTAATATAAGATTTTCCTGCAGTTTCTTCTGGTGTCACCTGATGAACGAAGCCCTTATTGCTACAGCCACTGGTTTTGCCGTAGGTATGCTCTTTAGCTACTTCCGCTTGCCGATCCCTGCACCTCCTGTACTGTCGGGCGTTACAGGGATCGTGGGTGTCTATCTGGGACATGTCTGCTTTCAATATTTGATCACACGTTTTTTCAGTTAGATTACCGAACATTGTGCGATTATTGCCGATCCCCCCGACAGAAATGCCACCAAAATTCACACCGTGGTAACCACGCTCACGACCAACCAGTCTCTGTCGTGTACCTTCACCCCTGATGCGATGATAGCCCAGGGCAATTTTCAGGGCAGTCTCTACAGACTCTGAGCCTGAGTTGGTAAAGAACACGTGGTTCAGGTTGCCGGGGGCAATGTCGGCCAGACGTTCTGCAAACTCGAATGCCAGGGGGTGCCCCATTTGAAAGGGTGGCGCGTAGTCCATTTTTGCCACCTGACGGGCGACAGCGTCAGATATCTCCTGACGTCCATGACCGGCGTTAACACACCATAGACCGGCGCAGCCATCCAGAATCAGACGACCTTTGTCGTCCTGATAGTACATGCCTTCTGCACTGTTGAGCATACGGGGCTGTTGCCTGAACTGGCGGTTCGCTGTGAAGGGCATCCAGAGCGCGTCCAGTGAGCTGGCTTCGCTGTTCATGGTATGTTGGCGGGCAGTTGCTGTGGGCTTACTCAGGGGCAGATCAGTCATATCCCTTACCTTTGTTATTATTGAGCCCTGGTTTGCTGACGCCAGTGGTATCAGTGGCGCACATGATTGCAAACATTGTGCACAATATTTCAAACAATCTGTATTGAATCAAGTACTGCATTTCGTTAATGTGCTTTTATCAACAAATGCCCTCAAACAATAACAACGGGAGCGGTTATGGCGACCAGAACGCGCGTGCAATGGCAGGCTAAGTAGTTGGCCAAATGGAATCGTATATTTCTAGCTAAGTGGGCAGTCACTCTGCGGCGTTGCAACTCCGGTCACATAGCTACGGCTATGCTCCCTACGTTGCGCCTTGCATAGCAACTGCCCACTTAGCCAGAAATATACGATTCCATTTGGCCAACTACTTATCGAACCCACGGTGTTTGACCAGGTTGATAATCAGATGACCATTGCCCGTGAAGAGATCTTTGGGCCGGTGCTGTCGGTTATTTCCTTCCATGATAAGGAGGAGGCAATCCGCATTGCCAATGACAGCGACTACGGCCTTGCGGCAGCGTTCTGGACCGGTAATCTTGACAAAGCGCATCGGGTAGCCAGGCGACTCAGGGCGGGTTCAGTGTTCATCAATAACTACCATGGTGGAGATATGACGGTGCCTTTTGGGGGCTTCAAGCAGTCCGGTAATGGTCGGGATAAGTCGCTCCATGCCTTTGATAAATACACGGAGTTGAAATCTACCTGGATTTCACTGCTTTAAGCCTGCTAACTGGTCCAATGCTGCTTTCGCTTCTGACAATGCCATTCGCTGGCTCGGTTTACGAAACAGCGAAAGCATGATGTTCAACAATTCAGGATGAAAAACTCTGAATCGCGTCAGCATATATGACCTTTTTTGTTCCTCACTTTTTTCATTGAAACGGATGATGTCCTTATAAGTCTTAGATTTATCCTTTGAGTCATATAATCGCAATCCGGTGGATAGAACAAATAGAAGCACCCCGAGTGACCAGGCATCTGCGGTATGATTATATCTTCTTTCAGAGAACACCTCGGGGGCAACATAGTCAACAGTGCCACAGAGGGTTCTGGTATAATCGTCTTTTTTCAGGTGTTTGGTGAGCCCCATATCGGTTAGCTTTACCATGCTTTCTTCCCCCGGGGCTTTTGGGGGGGCATAAAGTATATTATCGGGCTTAATATCCCGATACACCAAATTCTGATCATGAATACACATTAATGCGGCACAGATTTTTCTGCCAACATCAACTGCAAGGTCGAAACCAGGTTCGACTTTTTTATTTACAAGGCTTTCACAAAGGTCAATGGCATCAACATATTCGAGAACGCAGGCCAGGGGCCTGTAGAGAGCCAGGGAAAAATCAGGATCCCCGTGTTGGATCAAACGATATTTATTGTTAGCTTCTCGCTGTACTAAAACCGCCAGAGTTTTAACAATATTCGGATGATCCGGAATATTCAGCCCTGATATCTCTCCGTTTTTCTGCTGAATGAGTCTCCGCTCTATTGAGAATGTTTTATCTTTTAACAGCTTCACAGCGATGGTTTGTTGTCCATCCGATACTTTTTTTACCACAGAAGACCCTCCTTCGTTGATTTTTCTGCTTTTCACCGGTTCTTTCAGGCGCAAGAGCTGCACTATCACCTGTTCGGTTTCAATCGGTGGGGAGTAGTGGCGACTGGCTCTTTTATTGATCGGAGCCTTTGCAGGTAGAGGAAGGTCAATGGATTCTCCGGTAATTTTTCCGGCGATCGCTACTCCATCATCCGGTTTTACCGAATATTGATTGTGTTTCGCAGGACGCGCTGTTGCTGCAACGGCTCCCCGGGGCGGGTTTGTGTTGAAAGATAAATGTTGTTTGCCGGGTTCCTTGGGGGGCGTCATAAAAAAAGCTCATCATAAGTACTCGGTAATTAGACTCTGACACAGACTGAAAATTCCCTTGATATATCAGGGGGCCTGGGGAATAGTTCGTGAGGAATGGTTCGCTGAAATTCTGCCTCTTGAAAACGTTGAAATATAAGAACAGGCAATGATTTATGAAACTCAAGGCACCTGTACATACCGAAGCCCATGCGCAGTCTTACTACGCCGCGTCACTGAACTTTGCCACAGATTATCCGGTGCTGGAAGGTAGCCTGACCGTCGATGTCTGTGTGGTTGGTGGGGGGTTCTCCGGCATCGCTACAGCCCTGGAACTGGCCGAGCGTGGCTATCGCGTTGCGGTTCTGGAGGCACGGAAAATCGGTTGGGGGGCAACCGGGCGCAATGGCGGTCAGCTGATTCGGGGGATGGGGGAAGAGCCGGAGCAGTTTCGCAACCAGATCGGTACCGATGGGGTCGAGGCAATCCATCGGATGGGGTTTGAGGCTGTTGAGCTGGTGCGTGAGCGGGTCCGGAAATACGGCATTCAGTGTGACTTGAAAATGGGGTATGTGGATGCGGCGATCAAGCCAAAACAGATGGCCGGGATTACCGAAGACTATGAGTCCCTGAAGGCACGCCATTATGCCCATAAGCTGCGGCTGCTATCACAGGATGATATCAAGCAATATGTTAATACTGACCGGTATATTGGCGGCATGCTGGACTCGGGAAGTGGTCATTTGCACCCATTGAATCTCTGTCTGGGTGAGGCGCGTGTAGCTGAGGGGTTAGGGGTACAGTTGTTCGAATATTCGGCGGTGGAGAAAATCCATAAGGGTAACCTGCCCGGGGTTGAAACGGCGAAAGGTTCAGTAACCTGCCAGTTCCTGGTATTGGCAGGGAATGCCTACCTGGGGAACCTGGAACCAAAGATTGGCGGGAAAGTGTTACCTGCGGGCAGTTATATCATTGCCACAGAACAACTGGAGGACAGGGTCTGGCAAAACCTGATACCACAAGACACGGCTCTCTGTGATGTCAGCCTTGCCCTGGATTACTTCCGCCTTTCTGCGGATAAACGACTGTTGTTTGGTGGTATGTGCAATTACTCCGGGCGGGATCCAAAAGATATTGTCGCATCGCTTCGCCCGAAAATGTTGCAGGTCTTTCCTCAACTGGAAAATGTCGCTATTGAATACCAGTGGGGCGGCATGATTGGGATTGGTGCCAATCGCATGCCACAGATTGGTCGATCAGGGGCAAACATTTACTTTGCCCAGGCCTATTCTGGCCACGGGGTCAATGCCACCCATCTGGCGGGGAGGGTACTGGCAGAGGCTATTTCCGGCCAGGCAGAACGGTTTGATGTGTTTGCCAATATACGTCATATCACTTTTCCCGGAGGGCGCTATTTCCGTTCGCCGTTACTGGCCCTGGGGATGTTGTGGTATCGGCTGAAAGAGGTGGTTTAGCCTGCGTTCAACAGGGCGTTGGTAACGCTGGAAAAGCATTTGGGACGTTTTCTCGCCATGTGACCAGACCACAAGCAAGGCGAAAACGCCCCTTTAGATTCAATGAATTGTTCTGTCTGTGGGGGAAGACTGGTTAGCAATATGGTTTTGGTTTCTGTGCAGGTATTGCAGATCCGGCCAACTCAGACTTAGCCACTCTTTGGCCTCATCGAGATAATGTTGACAGCACTTACAGATACGATGCTTTGTGGAAAACTCCAGCAGTGGTATCACAGTACACTTCAGAGCCTTGAGTAACGGGGGCTTAAATGCCTCAGATAATCCTCCTGACTTTATCAGCGTGATAATCCGCCGGTAGGGGAAGACCAGAAATTCACTGGCCTTCTGGGGGATCTTCTGATTTTCATAAAGGGCTGCCAGATTATGCATGGCAGCAATCCACGCCATCATTAACTGAGGGTTATCCAGATCCTTGAACCATTCATGTTCCAGCATCCGGGCAGCGTCCAGATAAGCTGTTTCAGCTGATCGCCATTTGCATTGATGAAAATTAACATTCCCTTGATGAAGCTTCTGTTGCCACTGGTTCACTGTCCGGATCCCGTATTGATTCATTTATTTTAATGAGAATAATTATCATTTGTATTATAAAAAGTGGCTGATGTAAACTTTTCCCGCAAAATTGTTTGGAACAACAGGATGTGATTGTGTCAGATCAGTGGTGAAGAAACGGCTCTGGGAAATCCAGGTGATTGGTTTTTACTGTAATCACCTGGCATCATAGTTAAGTTTACTGTTTTATCTTTTCCAAAAGCGATCCTTCATACTGTCACGCCTTTTGCCAGTCGAAATCCATTTGTCTGGCGGTCTTTTCTGCCAGCGCCTCACTGTGTAAGCGACTGACAATATGCAGGCTCATATCAATACCCGCAGAAATACCCGCTGACGTGATAACAGAGCCTTCATCCACCCAACGGACGTTGCTGATAACGTTGAGACCGGGGAACTGTGTTTGCAAATCCGGGATATCTTCCCAGTGAGTGGTGACATTCTGCTGGTTACGCAGTAAACCGGCTGCCGCCATCAGGAAAGCGCCGGTACAAACTGAAGCGTTCAGCCTGGCCTGTTGTCCCTGAGAGTAGATCCATTGTAATACACCGGGTTTATCCATTTCTGCGTTGTGCACACCACCGACAACCACCAGCAGGTCAATTGAGGGGTGGTTGTGAAACCCGTAGTCCGGTTGAACCCGGTAACCTCCCCTGGCAGTGACCAGATTGCCGGATTCACTGACCAGAAAAGGCCTGAAGGCTTTTCCGTTGGGAGAGAGGCGTGCCGCAGTGGCAAACACTTCAAAAGGACCAGAGAAGTCCAGGACTTCAGCCTGGTCGTAAATAAAAATACCTGTATTCATTATTATTAAATATCTTCGGATTAGTTGGTAGAAGTGGTTGTTGGTTGATTTTCAGACAAATGCTGGACACTCTGGCAAACTATAACAAATGCCCATTAACGGAGATTCTCAAAAACCTCAGGATGCTGTTCGACAACTCGCAACAGAGCTTTTGCAGGCCCCTGAGGATTCCGCCGTCCCTGCTCCCAGTCCTGGATTGTCCGAACACTGACTCCCATAAAAGAAGCAAAAGCCGACTGGGACAGCTGGAGCTTTTCCCTGATCTCTTTGGCAGGTGACGGCTCTGATAAGACGGTCGTTTTCAGCTTTCCCTTACCCGCCTTAAATGCCTTGATCTCATTCAGGCCATCGAGGATTTCCTGACCAATATCTCGTTCATTCATCGTTTATAGCCTCCGCTATCTTTTTCAGGATATGACCAGGAATACTTTCACGCTCCGACTTGCGATATAAGGTCAAAAGTCCTTTTTACTGAAGAATACTATCCGACTCTCTTTACCGGCCGATGACCGCCGTTTCCTCCCTTACCCAGTCAAGGTACTCTGGCAGGCCATTTTCAATGGGTATCTGAATAATCTGTGGCACATCATAGCTGTGTTCAGCTTTCAGGTATTGCTCCAGTGCCTGATAACGCTCACAGGTGGTTTTAATCCGAAGCAGTACTTCCGGATCCGACTGGACTTCACCATCCCATCGATAATGGCTGTGGATTGGACTGCTCTGAACACAGGCTGCCAGGCTCTGTTCGATGATGGCCCTGGCATGGATGTCGGCTTCCTGTTGATTGGGGCAGGTGGTCAGAACCATGCAGAAACCGCTGGATGGTTTTATGGGCATTTGGCAACCGGTTAACAATATTACTAATAGCGGAAAAAAAGCGCTGTAACTCACTGGCCTGGTAATCTATCAGGTTCATGGATCAGTGGATAGGGCTTCAACAGCAACCGCCAGTTGTGCAATCAGTCCCATTATCAATGACGGCCGGGAGACAGTTGAAAGGGCCATAATGGGTCTTCCGGTTGCCATGCACGGTAAAGTGGCTGCTATAGCGAGTATCCTGCACCATGGCTGCGGTATTGCCACAGACCAGCATCGGTTTGCCATTGATAAAGCGATGATGGTCGTCCAGTTGGAAAAACAGATACGATACTTTTTGGAAAACTCCAGCAGCGGTATTACAGTACACTTCAGAGCCTTGAATAATGGAGGCTTAAATGCCTCAGACAATCCTCCTGACTTTATCAGCGTGATAATCCGCCGGTAGGGGAAAACCAGAAATTCACTGGCCTTCTGTGGGATCTTCTGATTTTCATAAAGGGCTGCAAGATTATGCATGGCAGCAATCCACGCCATCATTAACTGAGGATTATCCAGATATTTGAACTATTTTGAGATCAATTGGTCTAGTTTTGATGCTGTGTTTATCTTTTCCTGAAAGCGGTACTTCATACTATCAGGCCTTTTGCCAGTGGAAATCCATTTGCCTGGCGGTCTTTTCTGCCAGCGCCTGACTGTGTAAGCGATTGACAATATGCAGGCTCATATCAATACCCGCAGAAATACCCGCTGACGTGATAACAGAGCCTTCATCCACCCAACGGACGTTGCTGATAACGTTGAGACCGGGGAACTGTGTTTGCAAATCCGGGATATCTTCCCAGTGAGTGGTGACATTCTGTTGGTTGCTCAGTAAACCGGCTGCCGCCATCAGGAAAGCGCCGGTACAAACTGAAGCGTTCAACCTGGCCTGTTTTCCCTGAGAGTAAATCCATTGTAAAACACCGGGCTTATCCATTTCTGCGTTGTGCACACCACCGACAACCACCAGCAGGTCAATTGAGGGGTGGTTGTGAAACCCGTAGTCCGGTTGAACCCGGTAACCTCCCCTGGCAGTGACCAGATTGCCGGATTCACTGACCAGAAAAGGCCTGAAGGCTTTTCCGTTGGGAGAGAGGCGTGCCGCAGTGGTAAACACTTCAAAGGGACCAGAGAAGTCCAGAACTTCAGCCTGGTCGTAAATAAAAATACCTGTATTCATTATTATCAGTAACGACGGTTGCTCACTAATAAACGAATATCTGCGTCCATTGGAATCTGGAAATCGGCAGTGGAAATAACACGTTTTGTACTGGTATCAATCATTCTTGCGCTGATATAGACAGTTGAGCTGCCAACAGCATAGGTGCCAGTTACAATAGCATCAGCATTATAGGACTTACTGAGATTATCCAGATTTCTTGAAAGACTGAACTCTCCAGCCTTGAAGTCATCAATAAAAACGCTATCCCGCATTTTGATTTCGATCAAATCATAACCAATATCAGATAAAGCGGATGAAAGCTGTTCTCCAAGAACACGACCCAGAGTAGTCGTATTACTAAGCTGGTTAATATCTGCAAGACTTGTCGAAAGAATAGTAGCCCCGACCGGTAATTCATCCTGCGCCTTTTTAGCCATGGCAGTCGCTGCCAGTTGGCTGATTTTTACCAGATCAATTCTTTCTGTTCTTTTGTGGCTTTTGTTTGAGCACCCTGCTATCAGAACGGTAGAAAGCAGTGCAATGATAATTTTTGCAGTGAGTGACTTCATTATTTTTCTACTCCCTGTCCATCATTTTTGGTCAGATTAACAACTGCTGACTTTTTGTACTGCCGCATAGCCATATCAGGAATATAGTAGGAATTAGTTTCTGAAAATTGAATCTGGTAGTCGTCGACAATACGGGCTGTAATCACAACTTCTGTGTTGGTTTTGGAGGGGAATATTTTGCTGACGTCATAAGCTACCGAAAGAGGGATAACGCCATAGCTAATACCTTCAGCAACGCTTAAATCATCACCAAGTTCGGCCAGTGCCCATTGGAAGCCTGCAGTTCCAGTGGTGGCGAAGTTTGTGCCCTTATCTCTATCATTTGAGTGCCTGACAACCTGTGCATCCAGTTCCATTGAAAGGCTGGTAGCACTTGAGGTCATAACCGTTGCGCCGCGCTTGACCAACGCACTGGATAGCTGCTGTGTGAATACTTTGCTGAAAGTTGAGTGACTCTGCTCCAAATCGATATAGACCGGCTGAGACGCAAGGTTTGCGTTAGCCATAATCTGTCCGGATAAATGTTCGGCTATCACTCCCCAATGCTGAGCAGATTGAAGTTTAACCTGAGGACTTTGATCAACGGTTGTTGCTTTAGGGATAGGAGAACAACCCACTGCCGCCAACAGACACGCGACCACAACTGGGTACATAACTTTTCTGTTCACAAATGCATCCTTAACTTTGCTTTTCTCATACCATGCGGCATGTTTTATACTTATTTTACAGGTATACAGCTCAGAAGGATTGTACAGACTCCTATAACTCAGACAAACCAAAAAAGGCAAATGTACTAAATAAAGTATTTGATTTGATCTTGCCAATATAAGTAGCTGGCCATATGGAATCATACATTTCTGGCTACTTGGGCAGGTGCTATGCGAGGCACAACGGAGGGAGCATAGCCGTAGCTATGTGACCGGAGTTGTAACGAAGCAGAGTGCCTGAACAAGGAGTCAGAAATGTATGATTTCATATGGTTAGCTACTTATGTTTTACTGGCCGATGACCACCGTTTCTCCCCTTACCCAGTCAAGGTACTCTGGCAGGCCGTTCTCAATGGGTATCTGAATAACCTGTGGCACATCATAGCTGTGTTCAGCTTTCAGGTATTGCTCCAGTGCCTGATAACGCTCACAGGTGGTTTTAATCCGAAGCAGTACTTCCGGATCCGACTGGACTTCACCATCCCATCGATAATGGCTGTGGATTGGACTGCTCTGAACACAGGCTGCCAGGCGCTGTTCGATGATAGCCCTGGCATGGTCGTCAGCTTCCTGTTGATTGGGGCAGGTGGTCAGAACCATGCAGAAACCGCTGGATGGTTTTATGGGCATTTGGCAACCGGTTAACAATATTACTAATAGCGGAAAGAAAGCGCTGTAACTCACTGGCCCGGTAATCTATCAGGTTCATGGATCAGTGGATAGGGCTTCAACAGCAACCGCCAGTTGTGCAATCAGTCCCATTATCAATGGCTGCCGGGAGACAGTTGAAAGGGCCATAATGGGTCTTTCGATTGCCATGTACGGTAAAGTGGCTGCCATAGCGGGTATCCTGCACCATGGCTGCGGTATTGCCGCAGATCAGCATCGGTTTGCCATTGATAAAGCGATGATGGTCGTCCAGTTGGAAAAAGTGAGGGTGTTCCGGCAGGGTGCCGTTGTAAATGGCCACCTGACCATAGTCTTCACAGATATCTTCAAGGTTATCCAGTTTGAACACCCGAACGGTCAGGGATTGAAAATCGATATTGCCAATTTTCTCCTCGATTTGCTGGTTGGCAATGGTGATCGGGCTGGCAGAAAGCAACCGGTAGTCTGGGTAACCCAGCCCGGTTAACAGACGACGAAAGTCTTCAATATAAAGAGCACCACTAAGGCATTCCCCCATCAGCACCGGGTCATCTTTTAACGAGGCCGGTATTCGCTGACCGGCAAATACATCACTGAAAAGCAGTTCGCCACCGGGTTTCAGTACCCGGAAAATCTCCCTGAACACCTCTTCCTTGTGGGGCGAAAGGTTTATCACGCAGTTGGAAATCACCACATCCATGGAATTGTCTTCTATTCCTGGGGTTTGCAGATCTTCAATATAACCCTGCCTGAAGTCGATATTCGGTTGCTGAAAGCCAAACTTCTCCATCATTGAGGGAATATGCCCGGTGGCCACCATTAATTGCTCGTCGGTCATATCGATACCGATAACCTGGCCCTGTTCTCCTACCAGGCTGGCGAGAATATAACTGTCCCTGCCGGTACCGCAGCCAAGATCCAGTACCCGGCATCCTTCCAGGGCCGATGGGATCGGCGATCCGCAGCCATAAAAACGGTCCGTAATGGCCGGGTCGATCTGCTTCAGGATATCCCGGACACGGGCTGGCATGGTGCCGGGATCGGAACAGCAGGCATTGGTTTTAAGATCCGTGGTGCCGCCAAGAACACGGCCGTAGTACTCCTTCAGGACCTGATGATTACTGGAGAGGTTATGCATTGTTCTCGCCTTGGTTAATGTACATGAATCAGGGGTGCTATTTGTCCGGGATTGTTTTGTCCGGGGTTGTTGTTCTGTCAATTTTGTCAGGTTCTTCCGCTGTCGTGTTTTTCATCAGCGGCTCAACAATACCCATAAAACATAAAGCGGCTATAACTCCCCCGGTAATCGGCCCCACAACATATACGGTCAAAAAACCATAATGCTTATCGGGAAACGCCGCGCGCTCCCAGCCGCATAGAGAGGCTAGCAGTCGGGGTGATAAATCTCTGGCCGGGTTGAGTCCTGCCTGGGTCAGTGGCGCAATAATCGAGATAATGGCGGTGACGGTTAAACCGATAAACAGGGGGGCAAGGGCCTGGTCCGGTCGTCCGGTGTTGCAGCCTTCGGTCAGGACGAGAATCATAAAGACCAGGGCAAAGGTGCCGGTACATTCGGCAAAAAATGCATTGACAGTGGACACGGAGGCAACCTGCCCGGCCATGGGGTTGGGATAATACTCGCCAAACATCATGGCACTGGCTATGGATGACTCAGTGCCACGAACAATGCCATGGGTCAGTTCATACTGCATGATTGAGCTGGAGAAGAGCAGGTACAGCAGGGCGGCTGCCACAAATGCACCGGCAAACTGGGCAACCAGATAGCAGGGCAGTAATGTCATGGACATCCGGCGACTGACCACCATGGCAATGCTTACAGCCGGATTAAGGTGAGCACAGGAGAGACGACGGGTAGCGTATATCGCCAGGGTGACTGCCAGTCCCCAGACCATGGCCACCTGAAAGAGTCCTGCATGGGCAGAAAATAGCACCGTCACGGCCACTGAGCCGCAGCCAAACAAGACGAGGATAAATGTACCTATAAACTCTCCGGCAAAGCCCTTTAGATAATTCATGGGTGGAAGTTGATCATCCTCGTCTCTCTCGTTTGGTTACAGCAACTAAAAACTAGCTGTTTTTTTCTATACTGCAAACAAAATGCTCAGAGGTTTCATCGTTGATTCCAGAGGCCGATCAACCTTCAGAAACGCCATCAGACATTGCAAACCGGAAAATGGCTCAGGCTGAAAAAAAGTTGCTTGTTTTCGGCAAGAAGTTCCAGACACCGCTGAAAGCAGTGGCGAGCCAGTCGTCAAACCAGAAGACCTTCTGGACGGGAGAATAAGAGAAAGACTGCAAGGCATAAAAGTGTAATACCAGGAACAGTTTTCCTTTATCATGGAGAATTTCACTATCAGGAATTGCTGCAACACGGGCAGTAGGGAACCATTGTGTGTTGAAAGCATAGGAAAAAAAATAGGGCTATTCGTCAATGAGTACAAAACTGATGAATGGCTTTTTTTTGCCAACCATAAAGAACCTGAATACCGACATCATTTTTACGCAAGCAATATTATTGTCCATCAATATCGCGTAAGCCCAAATCTCGAAGTTTATCCTGAGTGCTAATGATCAGGAAGTCATCAGTCTAAGGACTGTAAGGTGGTGGCGATTCTATTTCTATAGGAGTGTATACTGGTGGCGGTCCCGGGTTGTGTCGAAACGTCGCCGGGTAATTGTCTGGTTCTACTTCACCGGGTGTTTCTGTCGGTTCAGGGGCATGGGTGATAACCCGGGATAACTGTATTGATGGGGGCTCGGTTGCTATGTGCCGACGCTGAAGACAACGATACACCTCCGCGGCACCCTTACCAACAGGAATACCAACAAGACAACCTACGCCCAAAGTGAAACAAAAAACAGCGAAGCTTGGGTGAATGATCAAACCCGGCACAACAAAAGACAGGCATGCAGGTAGACCTGCAGACAGAGAGACAGCTGTATATTTTGACATTGAAACCGTTCGTCCAAAAACTTGATGCTGACACAATATCTGTTCTGAATTATCCATCTGTTCATTGGCTGCCGCCCCCTGAGGCTGGAGCATTGGCATAGATGTATCTAATGGTCTTGCTGGTTGCATGAAATTAGCCTGAATAACTTGTATCCTTATCAATCAGACTCTGAATACAGAAAAAAGTTCTCTATTCTCAGCTTCCTCTTCTACGAAAAGTTCCCGTGTAATCCACAGAATGATTCATGTGGTAACAGAACAGCGGTAAACTGACGAAATATCAATCATTTTAGTTGTATGGCCCTTAATGAGACATTCCATGACCTTCGCCAACCTCGGGCTTTCCCTGCCGATCCTGCAAGCCATTACCGAACAGGGCTATAAACAGCCTTCTCCTATTCAGGCAGAAGCCATACCGGCGGTTCTGGCAGGACAGGATGTGATGGCGGCAGCTCAGACAGGCACCGGTAAAACAGCCGGTTTTACGCTGCCGATACTGGAGCTGCTCAGTCGCGGCGAGCGGGCAAGGCCCAACCAGGTTCGTGCGCTGGTTCTGACGCCGACCCGTGAGCTGGCAGCTCAGGTAGCAGAGAGTGTTGCCACCTACGGTCGGCATTTGCCAATACGTTCTTCAGTGGTTTTTGGCGGGGTCAAAATCAACCCGCAAATGATGAATCTGAGACGTGGTGCAGATATCCTTGTGGCCACACCCGGGCGACTTCTGGATCTTTACAACCAGAATGCGGTGAAGTTCAAACACCTGGAAGTGCTGGTTCTGGATGAAGCAGACCGGATGCTGGATATGGGGTTTATTCACGATATTCGTCGTATTCTGGCGCTGTTGCCCCAGCAAAGACAGAACCTGATGTTTTCGGCAACGTTTTCCGATGACATACGACAGCTGGCAAAAACCATTGTTCACCATCCGGTAGAGATTGACGTTTCTCCCCGCAATACTACGGCCAGAACGGTCAGGCAGTGTGTGTATCCGGTGGATAAAAGTAAAAAACCGGCACTGCTGACCCGGTTGATTAAAGAGCATAACTGGCAACAGGTGCTGGTTTTTACCCGGACCAAGCACGGTGCCAACCGCTTAACCCGTCATCTGGAAGGTAAAGGCATTCTGGCGGCGGCGATTCATGGCAATAAGAGCCAGGGAGCCCGTACCAGGGCCCTTGCTGATTTCAAAAATAATGACATTACGGCCCTGGTGGCAACGGATATCGCTGCCCGTGGGCTGGATATTGACCAGTTGCCACAGGTGGTGAACTTCGACCTGCCCAATGTGCCGGAGGATTATGTGCATCGTATCGGGCGAACAGGGCGCGCGGGGGCGGATGGTCATGCGGTCTCGCTGGTCTGTGCAGATGAGAGCAAGCAGCTTCGGGACATTGAACGGTTGATCAATCAGCAGTTACCCAGGGAGATGATCTCCGGGTTTGAGCCGGTTAATGAGGTGCCGGTGACTCAGTTGTCCGGTAAGCCACCGAAACCTAAAAAGCCTAAAAAGTCCAGGACTTCTCACAGGCCCGGACAGGAGAGTGGCGGAAACGGTAAGACACCTAAGCAGCAGGCAGGTCAGAGTAATGAAAGGAGAAAGTCCGGGGGAACGGGGTCAGGGCGTGTATTTGCTGAAAACCACCCCAGGCCACGAAGACGTAAAGTGACCAACCCGCAAAGTACTTCTGCTTCTGTATAAATATGCCCTTACTCTCCCTGAGCTCAGGTCGTCAGGCTATGCCGGGGAACTATGCTATCTATTTTAAGTCTAAAAGGTGATGGATCACTAAATGCTTAATTATATGGAGAAATTAAATTATGAACAGCAGTATTTCATTCCCATCAGGCAATCCTTACCGTGGCTCTATTGAGCTCAGTATTGACCCGGCTTCTTACGATGACCCGGGAAAGGAGAAACAGGGCCTGATTGTCCACATTTATACCGATGATTTGCATCTTCGTTCTGTTGAGATTTCAGATCTTAATGATTCAATTCGGCTTCATAGATGTGCTGAGAATATGAAAAACTACGGTGCTGGCAAACCTTGGGAAGACAGCATCTCTGAAAGGCTAGTGCAGAGATGGAGTGATGATTGGAAAAAGGGTAATCCTTTCAGTGGGTTTTCGATTTTTAAGCGTGATGTCAGTGGGGTGCAGGATCCTGAGCGATTTATAGGGCACATCTGCTTCAAATCAGGAGAGAACAATAAGGCATATGTCGGCAACACAGTAGCTGGATCCTCTGAGATGACTTTTATGATTGATAACCAACACTGGAAAAGAGGCTACGGTAAACAAGCGGCTGCAGCAATGGTGAATGGTGTTGCTCCGGAATATCAAAAGCAGGGCTTTAAAGTCACCTGTGCGTTGCCAGATAATACCCGGAAATCTCTGCCTCTGGAGTGGCTGACGGCGACAGTCTCCCCAGAAAATACGGGTTCAGTCAAGATACTCACCGGTTTGGGATTTGAGTTTGAAGGTATCCTGGAGAAACAATTTGTGAAGGGGAAATCCATAAAACACTTTTATGCTAAACCCCTGCCGAAGCCCCTTTGATGATGGATAGCAAAGCGTCCCCTTTGGGTAACCAGGGTGCCTTGGCCGGTGCTGATGAGCAGCCTCTCAGGCTGCACATCACGCTTAATGACCACCATTGTGGATATGGTTACCACGTCGCTTATCACGGACACTCATCTGATTATTGTCCATAACCTGAGTTTCAAACAGGTCTACAGCCCTGATCAGATCGCCCAGTTTTTTATAACCGTAATTTCGTGGGTCAAAGGAAGCCTGGTTAGCGATGACCGCACCGATTCTTCCAAGGTAGGCCCAGCCATCATCGTCCTGCTCTGTATCGATGGCATTGCGGATCAGGTTCATCAGTTTGGTATCGGCTTTCAATTCATGGCCGCTTTTCTTATCGTTTGCAGCGACTTTTTCCGGATCATCACCGGGCTCATCCAGGTAGAGAAAGCGGGAGCAGGCATTCACGAAAGGGGATGGGGCTTTTCGTTCACCAAAGCCGTACACCACTTTACCTGCTGAGAGCAGTCGCATGATCAGTGGTGTAAAGTCACTGTCAGAAGAGACAATGCAAAAGGCGTCCATGTTCCTGGTGTAGAGCGTATCCATAGCATCGATGGTCATGGCCATATCGGTGGCGTTCTTGCCTTTGGTTAAATCAAACTGCTGGATTGGCTGGATCGCGTATTCGTGAAGTTGTTCCTCCCATCCTTTGATGGTGTGACTCTTCCAGTTGCCGTAGGCTCTTCGGATACTGACGACACCATACTTGGCCATTTCAGAGAGGATCTTCTCAATTTTTCTGGCGGGGGCATTATCCGCATCAATAAAGAGGGCGATCTTCTGGTTAGACTCTGCCATTGATACTTCCTGCTACTTATAATTCTTGGTTTATATGTCAACAGTGTCCTCTGATTTGATAAAATTTGCAAAAATACGCCGCTGTAATAATGATGAAAGGTGTTGTTACCAGTGCAGAAGAGCGCTGACTCACACCTTCATTTCTTGCGCGGTGTGGGAGGCAGGCAGGGACGACTCTGTTAACTGCCCCGTTCACGAACTGCTGGCAGCAGGCTCTCAGGGGTATTTTTTATACAGGCACTCCATTCCTTTAAGGTTTCTAAAAGACGTTGGTAGAGTTCTTGCTGTTTTTCAGTTTTTAAATGTGCGCTGAAGTCTTCAAATGCAGACAGCACTATAGCTGTTTTTGCCAGTGCTTCCTGAATCATTTTCAGTTGATTTTCATCGCTGTTGATGTCTTCTGTTGTGCGATGGCTTGATTTAAGCAGATCTTGCTGTCTGTTTTCAAAAGCATTGATGATTTGTGGGAAACAGTGTTGAACTTTCCGGACTTTTTGTATGACCGGATTGAGCGTTTCTCTGGCAACATCCGGACACCAGACATGTGAATTATGCCGGTAAAAACGTATGATCGTTTTAATGTCATCAAATAATTCCGGTACTTTCTCTTTTAATTTTATGGTAGCTTCCGGGTTTGTATCACCTTCTATTGCCAAGAGCTTTGTCAAAAAAGGCATAGGAAATGTCAAAACTGTGGATAAGGGTTGCCAGTTAGGGGCATATTCAAAGTCTTCAGGATGACCTCGGAGTCTTTCAGGCTCTATTATAGGTTTCAATGATAGTTCTTTGGATTTTTCTATCATGTTAATGAAGGCATTTTGAGCTTCAGAAAAATTGGGCGTTCTTTCAGCAGCGCTCATTTGGGTGGGTGGTTTATCTGTATATGGTGGTTTATTGGGCTCCGGGATATCCACTTCAACACGAGGATTATTAGTTCTAACTATTACAGGTTTGATTGATTCTGATTTTATACTTGTGTCCAACCTGTAGAGTGATTTGTTTATTCCAAAGTGTTGTCGGCACGCGTCATATAGTCGGCTGAGTTCATCCTGAGCAGCTATTACTTCTGCACGATCTCTGTGATAGCTGGCTTCAACACTCTCTTCAAGAGGGGCAGACGTTGGATCCGGAATTAATTCTTTCTCTCTCTCCTCAAGTACTGATTTGATAATTTTTTCAAATGCCGGGATGCCTGTTTCTTTTAATAAGTTTTCCTTATCCATTCTGGTAAATTTATTGGCTGTAGAGGACGATGAAAATGTGCTTGTTTTCTTTCTCTTTTTGGGCGAGGCCAGTTGCTCATCACCAACAATTTCCTGGTAGTTTGGATAAGAGCTGCGTTTTCTTAATGAACGGCCTGTGGTTTTCTGGATAGGCTTGTTGTCTTCTTCTTTAACAACATGGCAGGTAGAGGTATTAGGGCTGTCTTCGACAATTCGATTTAACGTTTGCCTGGCAGCTTCACCGGTTTCTGATGGCTGCATGCTTTCCTGCTCTTCAGTGCAAGGGCCTTGATGATCCCAGAAATAAAGCTTGAAGGCAGGATTGGTCTTTGCTTGTTTGTTGGCTACTTTATCTGCATATTCAAAACGTGCAACGATGGCATCAATATGAAATCTGGTTAAACCCGGTGGTGAGCAGGGGGTACCAACAGCTGGATTGTGTAAGGCGGCTTTTAATTTTCGAAGTTTGCACATAAAACGGAAAAGTACGGGATCCATCTTACTGACAATAAGGTCGGTCAGTTTAGTTCTTTTGGTATTTTTGGATGAATGTCGGAAGTTCCAGTAACCCAGCATTGCTTTTGATGCTGGAATGTCAGGGTCTATTTCAGTTTTTTTCATCCATTCAGGGCAGAAATCACCTGAACGATGCTGTGCAGCACAGTTTTCACCATCTTGATCAAAAAAGGTTATGTCTTCAGGGGCAGGCAGCCAGCTTCCGGTGTCATAATATTCTTCCAGATGATTAATTTCTCTTCCGATATCACTGAGTAAATTTAATTTACCATCTGTCAATAACAGATTTATTTTTTTCTCTACCTTTGTTTTTTGTTTATTAGAAAAGCCATTTTCAGTCATAGTAAGATCTATTTTTTTCAATAAGATGATTAGTCGGTTATAAAAAATTCCATGACCATTAAGTATCTCTGTGAGATTGTTATTGAGGGTGCAAAACCTTTGAATTGTGTTTAATTCGACTTTAAGGGCTTCTGGTAAGTCAGTTAAAAACGCCTCTACGGAAAACTTACTGGTACTTTGGGTATTTTCTATAGTGTTGAACGAAGCGATACGTTTTCTAACATGCCGTTGTTCAGTGGTTGGTAAAAATTTTTTTTCTTCTTTTTTTATCTCGAATAGACTTTTTTCAGAGGTTGCATGTTTTGTTGCAGTCGAGTTTGGTAGTGCTGGAATGGTCATGATTTAATTAAGTGGTTATCCGGTTTTTTTATATGGGTTTTATAGGGGTTAGATGCTCTTACTATTAAATAGTTCCATGGTTCTATAAATTTTGTGGAAAGTTATACATCTAAAGATGATAGCTACATGCTGTCTGGTTTCAGTATGCAGCTACGAATAGATGGCCTAAGCAAACTTTTCCGGGTTCTTGCCCGTCATAGGTTGATAAAATTCCTGAATTTTTTTCAGGTCTGACGCATAGTCCCCTGTAGTAAAGAACATAGGGCCAAAACCGCCAACCTTCTTTTTATAATCCAGGAAGCTCAGCGCAATGGGGACTTCAGCACCGTGAGCGACGTGGTAAAAACCACTTTTCCATTGACGAACCTTGTTGCGTGTGCCTTCAGGAGGAATGGCAACGGCCAGGTCTGTGGAGTTGTGGAAGGTGTCGACCATTTGCTGAACCAGACCATTGGCTTTGCTGCGGTCAACCGGAATTCCCCCAAGCCAGGTCATGATGCCGCCAAAGGGCCCCTTGAACAGAGAGTTTTTCCCCATCCAGTAGATATTAATGCGAAAGCAGAAGGCACAGGCAATGATCAGAATAAAGTCCCAGTTACTGGTATGGGGTGCCGCGATAATAACGTACTTCCGGGCATTTGGGCGTTGGCCTTCCAGCTTCCAGCCGAATAGCTTCAGACCAAGGTGGGATAAGAAGCGAAAACAGCTGTTAACGATAGGCGTATCAAAAATCGTATGACGCATTATTATTATTTAAACCTGATCTTAATAAATAGCCCCAGTATTATGCACCGGGGCTATAAGTATGCGCTACCCTTTCTTCAGCGCGCTTTTTTCAATACACAGTCATTGCGGGCTTAATTGTGGGAGTGCAGCTCATCATTCAGCTCAATGGCTGATTTGTTGGTGAGGCATTCCAGGGCTCCGGTCAGGGAGTTTCTGCGGAACAGCAGATCGGACTTGCCTGAGAGATCTCCTGCTTTCACGACTTCAACGACATTTTTCTGATCATCAAGAACCTGAACCTTACTGGCAGCCGTCAGGTAAAGGCCGGCTTCGATAATGCAGCGGTCACCCAGCGGAATGCCCAGGCCGGCATTGGCACCGATCAGGCAGTTTTCACCGACACAGATCACAATGTCATTGCCGCCGGACAGGGTACCCATGGTGCTGCAGCCACCACCAAGATCAGAGCCCTCACCCACCATGACACCGGCAGAAACACGACCTTCAATCATGCTCTTGCCTTCGGTGCCGGCGTTGAAGTTGATAAAGCCTTCATGCATTACGGTGGTGCCTTCACCCACATAAGCACCCAGGCGAACCCGGGCCGTATGGGCAATGCGGACACCGGCAGGGACAACGTAGTCGGTCATTTTCGGGAATTTATCCACGGAGTTGACACTCAGAACCCGGCCTTCTGCCCGGGCCGCCAGCTGACGGGCTGGCAGTTCTTCCAGGTCGATTGCGCCTTCACTGGTCCAGGCAACATTTGGCAGCAGTGGGAAAATGCCCTGAAGGTTGGTGCCGTGTGGCTTGACCAGACGATGTGACAGCAGGTGCAGCTTGAGATAAGCCTCGGGGGTGCTGGTGGGTGCTTCATCGGTTGCCAGAATAGTGATCACACGGGGTTGTACACTTTCTTCCAGGCTTCGGGTGATGGCAGCCAATTCAGTTTGTTCGATATCGACAAACAGGTCTTCCAGTGCGTGCAGGGTTTTGCTGTCAAGCTCAATAAACGTATTGCCACCCTGGTAACCAACCAGTTTGGCAATACTCTCCAGCAGCTCAGGTGCTGGATTGAGAATAGGTTTTGGGTAAAATACTTCCAGCCACTGGTCGTTCCGGTTTTTGCTGCCGACACCAATGGCCAGACTGAAATGCGGTTTGCTCATTTTCATTCCTTCAATTAATCAGAACGTCTGTTATGCCAGCAAGTTGCGGTATTGTTCTTCGGAAAAGCCCAGCAACTTCTGGCTGCCCGTATCCAGTAACGGGCGCTTGATCATGGCGGGTTGCTCCAGCATCAGGGTGATTGCCCGCTCTGCATTAATGGCGGCTTTTTCTTCTTCCGGAAGCTGCCGCCAGGTGGTTCCCCGGCGGTTTAACAGGGCCTCCCAGCCCAGTTCATTGGCCCACTGTTCGATCATGTCTTTCAACAGGCCATCTTTCCTGTAGTCATGAAAGTGATATTCAATACCAGCACCTTCCAGCCAGCGGCGTGCTTTCTTTATGGTGTCGCAGTTGGTTATGCCAAAAATAGTAATCATAATTTTCTACTTTCTTGTTAAACGTAACTGTTTGGTAATCCCATCCAGTATTCCCAATTACCAAGGGCTGTAGCCATATTGAACCAAAGTCCATGTTCTTGCAGCCCTTGGGAATCAAGGGTCAATATGGTTTCAGCAAACAGTTACTGTTAAACAACCAGATCAAGTGGTAGATCGCTGATATCTTTCAACCTTTTTCCATCAACCATAGAGTCCAGCAGGTCAAGGGCATCGTCAGCATCAAGCTCAACCAGAGCCTCACGCAACTCATATAGGGCAAAGTGATAAACACAGTCCAGATCACCAGTACCAAGAGCAAGGGAAGCAATCCTGCTGGCTGTAGGCTCAGAGGTCAGGGATACAATGTGAGGGGAACGCCCTTTTCTTGCCCTGATAAGGCTCAAAGCTTCAGTTCTGGTATTCTGAGACCTGTCAGAACGCATGGTGAACTTGCAAGATACGCTTGCATGAAGAATATGCGCAATGTCGTTCTTATGGTTTGAAGCTCTGAGCATTGCTTGATGACAGGAGTCATCGCCAACAATCTCAATATCATCATTTATTACTTCGTCATCTTCTGGAATTCGAGCGATAATCACGTCAGGAGCAACAGTGTAACCATCACCCAAAAAATTACGCAGCTCTGAATACTCAGAAGCCAAGCGGCCCAGCTCTGCAAGGTGAGTATATTGCTCATACCTTCCGAGAACTGATTGCTTCCTACTATTGATCTTCTGAACTTCCCAGCTCCCCGGCCTAAGGTTGCCCAGCTTCAGAAAGGTATTTTGCAGATATAAAGCACAAGCTTCTTCGAACTCATTACCGAGTGTTTGGCCGTCTTTCTTCTTGCGCTCTACCAGTGTCACGCCTGCTTTCTTTGAAATCTTGGCAGCCAACAGATTTGCCACTAACACGCTATGCTTCTGACCGTTGTCTGCATTGCTGCAAATATAGTCGGCATCAAACTTGGAAAAAGGGGCGTGAGTAAGAATTTCTTTTTCAATGAGGTAGCGGTGAAAACCAGTTCTTTCTTCGGATAGTATACTCATGCAGCACATTCCTTCGGCTCAGCACGTAATGCTTTGATAATCTGCGTTCCAATTGCCTTGGCAACAGGGGGAGGAAAGGCGTTTCCTACTTGACGATAAGCGTGGGTTTTGCTGCCGTAGAAGCTCCAATCATCAGGAAAACCTTGAATTCTTGCGGTCATTCTGACATTCAGGAGGGGCATATTTTCACAGCCTTCTTGAATTGAACCGTCACGCTTCATGGCTCCCTTGAAACCTTTTCCCGGAATCTCATCATCATTGGCCAGTCGATGGGCATTAACCCCCAGCTCACGCCACTGACGTTTGGCCCGAGTCGGCCCGAGGTCAGGCCCGCCATGCTTCTTGGAACCACCAACCAGAGTTGGAGCAATCCTATTAGCTCTCTCTCGCCATTCTTCTGCTCCTTCCCAACCGCCTTCAGATATCAGGTCATACAGTGCATCACCAACAGTGACAATATTTGAAACAGGCTCCGGCCAAGTGAAATGCTGGAAATTGTCTTGATGCATAGCAACCAGAATAACTCTGGGCCTAAGCTGCGGTACGCCATAATCACTAGCTTGGTGCAGTTTCCACTCGCTCTTGTACCCCATGGCGGTAAGCTCGGCGGATATTTTGTCTCGATACCAGCGGAATTTTTCCTCAAACAGTCCCGGGACATTTTCAAGCATTACAGCTCTGGGCTTTACCTTTTTAACGACTTGCAGTGCGGTAGGAAATAGGTCACGCTCATCTTCATGCCCTAACTGCTGACCCGCTTTACTAAAAGGGGGGCAGGGAACACCACCGGCCACAAGGTCGACCCGACCAGCAAAACCAGCCGATAACTTAGCGAACTCCTTGAGATCACCCTCAATGACATCGCCCCATCCGAGACCAAGCTGTTCATTATTAAGCCGTAAGGTTTCACATGCATGACGGTCGATTTCAATAAGCGCTGCATGTTGAAAGCCTGCTTCATGTAACCCTAGCGCCTGACCTCCTGCTCCAGCACACATTTCAATCGCTATCATTTATCGCCTTTTGTAGTTGCCTAAATCAGTTCATTCTAACAAAGAGGCAACCGATAAGAGAATACGGAAGAATAGTACGGTTCATGTCACCAAAATAGCTCGCATATTGAGGGGCTTAAACCGTATAATACGACGTCAGGTTTTTCAGTAGTACTCATAATGAAGGAGACTGTTTGGTTAATAAAGCTTTATTGATCCAGAAAGAGGGCATTTATATATTTTGCCCTCTGAATTTTTGCCTCACTTCATCAAATCATTTTCAGCGTTCAGAAACATTACCAGCTCAATGGCTCGCATCGGCGTCACCTCATAGCCCAGCTTCCCAATTACGCTGTTGTGGAACTCCGGGAAGCGTTCATCTTCGCTCAGTTTTTTCAGCTGATCCAGATAAGTCAGATATTCATCAATACTGTTAACTCTGTACTGATGAGGCTCCTGCTTATGGCAAAAGCGATACACCTTTGAATCCCAGATTGGGAAATGCTCTGGAGCAACAAAGTGCAGCAGTTTTGATGCGCCAACCATCGAATTGTTCACCAGGGCTTTCAGCTGCGACAGGTCGTCATAGCTGAGACTGCCTTCCTGTTTTGCTTTTTGCAAAATGAGAGCTGTGCCTTCAAGAGCACCTGTCTCTTCAGAAATATGAAGGCTGAGAATGGTTGGCATCCAGCCATACACCATATGACTCAGGGCAACCAGCTCAGTGGCTGTGAAGAATTGTATTCCAGATGTAAAACGGACAAGGTGTGAATAGGAGACAATGTATGAATGGTTTGCATCTATCTCTGTGCTTCTTTCCAGTTCAAAAATATCTCTCATTGATTACTCCATTAAAATGTAAGCGCCAGTATATTCGCCGTTATAGCCAGAGCAAACTGAACGAATTAGTTTTTCTGATCTGGTTTTTCCTATCATATGGAGTTCACATCAATGGCCAATCCACAGAACAAGGGTACCACTTGTTGCAAAAATGGGAGGTTCACCTATTGATTGAAACCACCCAAATGGCAACCCTTCCTGCAAGAAACACTGACAAAATAGGTATTCAGACGGAATATCAACCAGAAGTCTTCCATGTCAAAATCACTCGCTTCATAGCAGTAACCTCAGAACATTGCTCCTAATGCCTTCCCAAGCTTATTTTAAAAATCTTCGTTTTACTACTGTGCGCCAGGGCTGTGATCCAGTAATCCTGGTCATCAATGGTTTTTTGTCTGCTTCTGAAAAAGATGTCACTGACTGGCTGAGTATTACCAAACAACTCTACCCCGAGAACCAGGTCGTACATGTTCAGTGGCAGGCTGGCAGCGTAAAAGAAATGGTGCTGGCAGATGGTCTGACTGGCCTGGGGAAAGAGGTGCTCTCAACAACGGCTCGAAATTTATTTAAGGGGGAAATAGTCAGCTCTCTTATGTCTGTTGGGGCTATCGCTGCTGATAAAGTGGCAGGGCACTGGAAGCAGTCAATGGAAAATGCACAACAGGCAGGTGAGCAATTGGCGGAGTATCTTGATGCGAGCTTCACTGGTAAAGATGCCATTCTATTAGGGCACTCACTGGGTGCCAGAGTGATTTATAACACGCTGCTTAATTTAACCAATACAGGTTGTGTGCAAGCCAGCTATTTGTTGGGTGGAGCCGTTTCTTCTGAACATGGGGACTGGCAGCAAGTATGGGAGAAATTGCCATCGCTTACTCTGGTGAATTGCTATAGCAATAAAGATCAGGTACTGAACTGGCTGTATCGACTGGGTACCCTTTTTGGAGACCGGCCCTGCGGCTTGCAGCAGCTGGCAGAGGATAGAAGTAACTCTATCAATATTGATCTGAGTGAACAGGTATCAGGCCATATGGAGTATAAATGCACGACTACTGGCCAATATCTGGCATGGTTTCTAAATACTCAGGTTTTAGTGAGTAATGCCTGCCATATTGCCCAACTTAGTCAGTCAGAAACTCTAAATCTGACGGGTTTATTCGAGAAGAGTGTGCCACCTCAGAATAACGAGGCAGCACATATTTCAGCACCGGTAAAGACTGAAACAGAGCTCAGTCTATCCTTTATAGACAAGTTAAGAGCAGAGCTGAACCTGTATCCCTGAAGGCTATCTGTTATTTTCCAGTCTAATAGGCATCGCAGGAGCCAGAAGCAGATTATTACTGACTGAGTCGAACAAGGCTTTCAGATCGTCCTTTTTCTCATGAAAGCAAAGGGCTCCCGGGTCTGACTTACCCATAATGACCTGCTTTACTCTATCATTACACCAGGCTCTGTAATTGGCCAGTATTCCCTCATAGCGTTTACTGCTTTCTCGCATCAGGTGCTCTGCAAGTGAAAATTTACCGTAGCGATCACACAGCTGACATTCTATGAAAATGGCTTTTGGAAGGATATCAAGCATGGTCGTAATAAAGTCCAGCATATGTGTCAGGTGTTGCTCAGATACCTGGTCAGCAAAAGCCACAAGATTGTCAATCAGCGACATCAACTCATTGCGTTTGATGCTTAGATCCATAATCAGATGATCTGCCATTGTCCGGGTATCATCGACCAGAGCTCTATCCAGCAGTAAAATCCGGGCAGATTCAACCACGCCAAAATACTCGGACATCCTGCTCATAAAGTAGATAATGTTCTGGGAGTTAACGTCCTGAGAAATCAGATCAACTTCGTTTTGCAGTGTGTCGATCTTATTGGCCAGGTATATGGTTTGCACCACAATAGCGCCAACAATAATGCCTGTGCTGACGGCTGTTGCAACCAATGAAGCGGCCTGTGTCCCTTGAACCATCTTCTGAACTTTGGAGATGGCAGAAGTCAGATCATTCAAATCGGCCTGGTCAAGTACGACGGATTTCAACGGCATATGCTGAATAATGCCAGACTTACCGGACGTTTCACTCCAGTAGGCAACACCATCCCGAAGCACGGCACTGCCAATCTGTAATGCCTCAAAAACATGGGGATACACTTTATCCCAGTCAAAAGTAAAAATGGTATTCATGGGTATTAAAAGCCAATTGATTCGTTCAACATCTGCTGCCGGATAGCAGCAATCTGAATAACACAGGGCAGAGTAACGCGAAACGCGGGCCCGGAAATGGCCGGTACCGTCAGCAAACCGGTAATGACCCAGCCAATGGGGCCGGCAGCCACACCGATGACTCGGGAAATACCGACGTTAGTTGCCATTTTAAGGCCCTGACCGGTAATGGCTCTGGCTACCGAGTTAGCGACAATCAGGGCGATCTGGTAAGACATAAAACCACCCATACGAATGGCGACCTGGATAGTGGCTATGGCGGCACCGCCAGTGAGCGACGGGTCTATTTTCATCTGCCTGCGAACTTCCGCCTTCTGTTCTTTTGTCATATCAGACCATGCTTTTTCAAAAAGATGAGCAAGCAGGGACTGTTCAATGTTTATGGTATCGACAGAGTTACTGTAATCGGTTTTTACGCCGACCTTCTTGCAGACATCAATCAGAATTTCACGGTAAGGTACGCCACTGCGTCTGAAGATATTAACAAGGGTGTCGCCACCAAAGTGTTGCAATTCAGCAGCTATTGGCTGCCAGGCTTGTTTATAGTTGCACCCGGCTTTTTTAAACTCAGGGTTCGATGTTAACTCTTCTGTCCAGCGGGAATCTCCATCCTTATCTTTGGTGAGATAGTTCACCAGAATGCTCAGCATCTCGTTATCTGCGTAGCGCAGCATTTCCAGGTCCGCATCATTGCGGTAGCTATGGGCCATAGGGGTACATCTTCAAATAATTTACATCTTTAAACCGATCATGAGGCTTTATGATAAGCAACCTGACCGGCATTCAATGTATAAGGAAAGTAATCCGGGTGTGTGGCTAATCAGTAAGGTTCTGTGTTGCTTCATTACTCTAGGTCGATTTTCCCAGAGATAGAGGCCTATCTTCGACTGACGTGGTTGAATCTGCTTCGCTGACAAAAAGAGATATCATCTGTAATGCAACAGAACAATCCCGCCAATACAGGTTAAAACAAAAAGCCAATGCTTCCAGCTATGCGCTGAAGCGCTATCACCCTCTTCAGCAATGTTTTTGTCATCTGAAAAGTTTTTATGGCTGGAGACTCCCGACCCAGGCACTCCCAATGTTCCCCTGCGAACACCAATACCACTGCCTTTTTTACCTATATTGACATTAGCACCCGGCACACCAGCGGTGGCACTAGTGGTCACACCTCTTTTACCCGACCAGCTCAAGTTTAGATTCAGCCCTTTGGCTATCCTGATACGCTTTCTAAACCTCAGAGCCATCATTCACCTCCTCATCAACTACGGGCTGGAAAAAAATCAATGGCGAAACAACAATGGCGCTTAGCAGAAGTAACGTTCCCCACTCCGCCAGCCCAGTTGGTAGACGTGAAACTTCCCAGTAGCCATGAAGTTGTATTACGAGAGTTGCAAATACCAGAGCAAATATTTTGTTCATTTTATCGCTACCCTGAAGTCAGTGTGTGGATAACCCCAGAATGAATAGTCTGAGATGACTCGGACATCACAACCTTTGCCATTATTCTTGCAATTATTGCGGGCAAATTTCAGAACCTGATTGTGTTTCTTTTCAGCCGCAGACAATTCATTACCCTCGAACTTACTCAGCTTATACACTGGAAAGTCATCAGGCGTCGGAAAATCCGCTTTCACGTCTATGTCAATGGAGATTGTACGCATCAAACCCATTGAAATGATGTACCAGGAGGCTGGTCTATTAACGGGTATTGGGTCCTATTTTGGCTCAGCATCCGGGTCGCTTCCATCACCAAGCGCTGCTCTTAACTTTTCGATACGACGGCGATTGGTACCGAAATCGTAATAGCCGACGCGAGAGGATGAGCGCACATCAACCGTGCCGTTCGGACGAATAATCATTATCAGGTCGTCCTTGAACTTCAGCCAGGGGGTGGTGAACACCGTAATAATGATCTGGTCATTACTGCTGAGAATCTCTGCATTGGGCCAGTTCTGCAAAGTGGCTAACAGTTTTTTCTTGATCCCCTGGGTATCAGACTGATCAAAGGAAAGGGCGGCAATATTCTGTTTGCCAGAAGCGAGGCTGCTGACGCAATTCGGGCTTTCAGGGCAGGTAAGTTCCGGGACGTCAGCGTGTAGCCAATGGCTGGAAAGTAATAACAGTAAAGGCAGGATGTAGTGGGCGGATTTATTCATTGTTGTTGGTTCCTTCTTGCAGATGGTGGTGAAATATATGGCTCCACGTTTTTTCACCCATAGACCCCGGTTTATCGTGGGCGGAGTGTACAAACAGAATTTTCATGGAGTGTCCCACATTGATCAGAGAAGTGCTCAGTGTGTTGAAAAGTTTGCTGTCTGTAAAGTCACCGGCGATGTAAATACCATAATCAGCGGGCCGATATAGTCAGCACAGCAGGGAAGATGATGGTTTTCAGCAGAAACTGTCGTCAGAATACAGGGCCCGGGGTTTGAATCAGGTGCAGAAGACCGAGCATCAGTGCTCTTTTTTCGGACAATATGGTCGTTGCAAAGATGTGGCGGAGTCAGGCAGCCAGCTTTGCTTCTGGCATGATCCTGATGTGGATAAAACCGGAGATGAGGTAAAAGTGAGGCTGGAAAAGAGGGCCGCAACCGGGCTGCCCATGGAAGGATTTATTCTCCGCAGGGCTAATCTGGACAACGTTAACCTGGTGAACCACGGTGGTGGTAAGCCATATCAACTGGTTAACTGCGATTTGAGCAGGGCCAGCCTCTGTAATGGGCATTTTTATCGTGTGGATTTATCGGGTTCCCGACTGTTAAAAGCAGATCTTTCCAATGCCAATCTGCATAGGGCAAATCTTGAAGGCTGTAATCTGCTGGGTGTGAATCTGAACAATAGTCTGCTGGATCATGTGACGTGGGGGGATAAGCTTTATCAGGAGCAGGAAGCTGCCGCCCATCCTGAAAATGCCATGGCGTTATTTGAAGAAGCGGAAGAGTCTGCCAGAAACATTCGCCGACATTGTGAAAACCTCGGCATGATGAGGGAGGCCGGTCATTTTTATTATCGGGAAAGGGTCTTCCATCGGTTGCAGATGCCAAAATGCTCGCGGCAACGGGTGCTTTCTTACCTGGTTGACAGGATCAGTGGCTATGGTGAATCACCGCTGCGAGTGGTGCTTTTTTCCGTGGCTTTGATTGTGTTCTGCTCTTTCCTCTATCTGTTCACCGGGGTTCAGGGTGGTGATACGGTTATCCGGTTCAGCCAGAACCAGGATCTGTTCCAGAACCTCCGGTATTGGCTTGATTGTCTTTATTTCAGCGTGGTGACGTTTACCACCCTTGGCTACGGTGACTTGACCCCGCTGGGGCTGTCCCGGATTGTTGCTGCCTGTGAAGCATTCACCGGCAGCTTTTCCCTGGCGCTTTTTGTTGTCTTGTTTGTAAAGAAGATGATCCGCTAAAAGAGATTGCCACGGAGTCACAGAGACACGGAGAAAAGCAAAAAGCTTTTCCTCTGTGGCAAAAAAGGAAATTATTCAGGCTCAATTCCTTAGTTGTCCGTTGCATAAGCCTCCGCTTCATCCGGATCACAGCTGATGGCGGCGTGTGGCTGGCCCTGTAGCAACTTTTTAAACTGTTCTCTTTGAATATGCACCAGTTCCCGGTGATTACCTCCCTGGAAGTAAAGATCCTGGACGGCGTTGAGCTCATCATCCCAACAGGTTTTCATGCCATAGGCGATGCCCATTGCCGGTACTGCTCCCATTTCGCAGTCTGGGAACAGCTCCTCAAGGCTGTGTTCGCTGACCAGATGAAGATGACGATTCAGTTTTGTGTTTATCCAGCGCAGCATTAATTTGTTCATGGAGGGAACGATAGCCATTACATGACCTTCCTCATCCTGAAGAACGATGGCTTTAGCCATATGTTTAACGGGAACGCAGGCGACATGGGCGGTGTTGAGTGCACGGTCTGAATAAGGGTGACTGACCACTTCATAATCTACCTGATTATGATTTAAAAAAGCCTGGAGTTTTAGAGCGATTGACATCAGACACTCTCGCAAAAATCATTCTCGGAAATATTGAACATCTGTCTATAAAGTCTATACGCAAACTTGTTGAAAGATTGTTCAATATAAAGCGGTTTTTAAGCTAAAAAAGTATTAATAACTTTTTTTTCATATCGCTATTTGCTTTCGTATCGTCTTGCCTGTTTATCCTGCCACTGCGTAATGCTGCTTTTATTTGATGCTTTTTTGCACTCTGCTTTCGGTATAGGTATCCTTCGCGATCTTTAAATTTACCAATTTAGCACTGGCTTCAGATTGAGCCTGTGGGACGAAGTTATGATGATAATAATGAAAAGACGCCTGTCAATGGGAGCGCTAGCCTGCCTGCCGACCACCGCTCTGGCTGGCGATAGTGTGCTGGGGGTAACATCCAGCCCGTTAGCCTGGGCCTGCATTGCCATTTTTGTAATTGCCTACTGCCTGGTGATGGCCGAAGAGCAGCTTCATCTGCGTAAGTCCAAACCGGTGATTATGGCGGCGGGAATCATCTGGGCACTGATTGCTTTTATTGCTACACAGAAGGGCGTTTCCCACGAAGAGCTCAAACAGGCCGTTATGCATGATCTGGAAGAGTATGCGGCGATGTTCCTCTTTCTGCTGGTGGCCATGACCTACATTAATGCCATGGAAGACCGGCAGGTGTTTGCCACGTTACGCAGCTGGCTGATCAGCAAGGGCTTTAATTACCGAAGTCTTTTCTGGATAACCGGCGCTATGGCGTTCTTTATTTCTCCGGTGGCTGACAATCTTACCACTGCGCTGTTGATGGGCGCGGTGATTATGGCCGTAGGTGAAGGCAGGCCAGCGTTTACTACCCTGGCCATGATCAATGTGGTGGTTGCTGCCAATGCCGGTGGTGCTTTCAGCCCCTTTGGAGATATTACCACTCTGATGGTTTGGCAGGCAGGTAAGCTTGAGTTCTTTACCTTTTTCAGCCTCTTTATACCGTCGGTGGTTAATTATCTGGTACCGGCCATCATTATGAGCTTTTTCATTGAGCAAGGGCGTCCGGTCGCTGTGCGAGTGGATAGCACCATTCGTCGTGGTGGTATTGCCATCTGCTGTCTTTTCCTGGTGACTATTTTCCTGGCAGTCAGTTTTGAGAAAGTGCTGGGGCTGCCACCATTTATGGGGATGATGACAGGTCTTGCCCTGTTGATGCTCTATACCTATATCATGCAAATTCAGGGGCTGACCAGTAACCGCCGGTTGACAGCACGTCCCCGGGCCAAAGAGGATAAAATCGATATCTTTCAGGAAGTGGCCCATGCCGAATGGGATACGCTGCTGTTCTTCTTTGGTGTCATCTTCTCGGTGGGTGGCCTGCGCTATCTCGGTTACCTCGACCTTGCCTCGGAAACCATGTATGCCGATCTCGGGGCAACGTGGACTAATATCATCGCCGGTATAATCTCTGCCATTGTCGATAACATTCCGGTGATGTTTGCCATCCTCGGAATGGATCCTGAAATGGACGCCTTCCAGTGGTTATTGATAACGCTGACCGCAGGTGTGGGTGGCAGCCTGTTATCCATCGGCTCCGCTGCTGGCGTTGCCTTGATGGGGACATCGAAAGGTGGCTACACCTTTATGACCCATCTCCGCTGGAGTTGGGCCATTGCCCTGGGGTATGCGGCCAGTATCTGGGCCCACTTCCTGGTTAATAGCTGATCTAGAATCAGTTAAAAACGTTAGGCCAGCTGAAGGGTTTGGAAATCCAGCCCTTCATTGTCATCTGTCGTATTCTGGTTAACAGGTGATCAATTACAGACGGAGGTGAGAGGGGCTGTTTTGATGGATGTTGCCTTGTTAAGTAGACATTAGCGACTTCCCCTGGTGCTAATGTCTACCCTGAGAGCTACGGTTAGCCGTCCAGTTTCTGTTTCAGAATCTGGTTAACCAGGCCGGGGTTGGCCTTGCCTTTGGACGCTTTCATGCACTGACCCACAAAGAAACCGATCATTTTTCCGCGCTTGTCTTCCTCAGCCGCACGATAATTCTCAACCTGCTGGGCATTGTTGGCCAGAACGTCATCAATCATGGCTTCAATGGCACCGGTATCGGTCACCTGCTTGAGGCCTTTTTTCTCGATGACTGCATCGGCCGTGCTGCACTCACCCTGCCAGAGTACTTCAAAGACCTCTTTGGCGATTTTGCCGGAGATGGTGTTGTCTTTGATGCGCTTGATCAGGCCGCCGAGCATATCGGCAGTCACCGGGCTTGCGCTGATGGCAATGCTGTTCTGATTCAGGGATCTGGACAGTTCTCCCATAATCCAGTTGGCAGACAGTTTGGCATCACCACTGGCACGGACGGTGGCTTCAAAGTAGTTCGCCGTCCCCTGGTCAGCGGAAAGTATTTCGGCATCATAATCGCTCAGGCCAAAATCAGTGATAAAACGTGCTTTTTTGGCAGCTGGCATTTCAGGCATTTCAGCCTTCAGTTTTTCAAGACGACTGTCGTCAATAATAACCGGCAGCAGGTCAGGGCAGGGGAAGTAACGGTAATCGTTCGCTTCTTCTTTGCTGCGCATGGAGCGGGCTTCGCCGGTATCACCGTTATAGAGACGGGTCTCCTGGATAACGGTTCCGCCATCTTCAATCAGGTCGATCTGGCGTTCTACCTCTTTGAGGATGGCAGCCTCCATAAACTTGAAGGAGTTCAGGTTTTTGGTTTCTGTGCGGGTACCGAACTCTTGTTGTCCTTTAGGGCGAACGGAGACGTTAACATCAAACCGCATGGAACCCTGGGACATATCGCCATCGCAGATGCCCAGTGTAGTGACAATGGAGTGCAGCTTTTTGGCAAAGGCCACAGCTTCCTCTGCATTGCGGATATCAGGTTCTGTGACAATCTCAATCAGGGGAGTGCCAGCACGGTTCAGGTCAATCCCTGACATACCATGAAAGTCTTCGTGCAGGCTTTTTCCTGCATCTTCTTCCAGGTGGGCATGGTGGATGCGAATGCTTTTAGTGGAGCCATCCGCCAGTGTGATATCCACATGACCAGCGCCCACTATTGGCTTTTCCAGCTGGGTGGTCTGGTAGCCTTTTGGCAGATCCGGGTAGAAATAGTTTTTACGCTCGAAAACATTCACCTTGTTGATGTCGGCATCAATGCCCAGGCCAAACTTAATGGCCATATTGATCGCTTCTTCGTTAACCACGGGCAGGATGCCGGGCAGACCAAGGTCTACCGCACAGGCCTGGGTGTTAGGTGCGGCACCAAAAGCGGTGGATGCACCGGAGAATATTTTGGTTCTGGTGGCGAGCTGGACGTGAATCTCCAGTCCGATAACGGTTTCCCATTGCATATTACTGTGTCCTAAACCAATGCCGGAGATTTCTGGTGCCAGTCGGTTGCCTGCTGGAAGCGGTGGCCAATATTCAACAGACGGGCTTCATCAAAGTGCTGACCAATGATCTGCAGGCCGACCGGGCGCTGGTTTGCCATGCCAGCAGGAACAGATAATCCGGGCAGGCCTGCCAGGTTAACCGACAGTGTATAGATATCCGAGAGGTACATGGCGACCGGATCATTGCTCATGGAGCCAATGTCAAAGGCGGATGTCGGGGCGTTAGGGCCCATGATGACATCACACTCTTTAAAGGCGTTGAGGAAGTCATCCCGGATCAGGCGACGGATCTGCTGGGCCTTGCGGTAATAGGCGTCGTAGTAGCCAGCCGAGAGGGCATAGGTACCCACAATAATACGACGTTTGACTTCTTCACCAAACCCTTCGCTGCGGCTGCGAATGTAGAGATCCATCAAGTCTTTCGGGTCTTCGCAGCGATGCCCGAAACGCACGCCGTCAAAGCGGGACAGGTTGGAAGAAGCTTCTGCCGGGGCAATCACGTAGTAGGCAGGAATGCACAGCCTGGCATTAGGCAGGCTGACCTCCTTGACGTTTGCACCGAGCTTTTCATATTCGGCAATGGCATTGCGGATCTGTTGTTCCACTTCACTGTCCAGTCCGGCCGCGAAGTACTCTTTTGGCAGCCCAATGGTCAGGCCTTCCAGGGAGTCATTCAGTGTTGCCGTGTAGTCCGGTACTTCATGGTCAAGACAGGTGGAGTCCCGGTTATCAAAGCCCGCCATGGTGTTCAGCATAATGGCGGCATCTTCAGCGGAGCGGGTCATCGGGCCAGCCTGATCAAGGCTTGATGCGTAGGCTACCATACCCCAGCGGGAAACCCGGCCATAGGTTGGCTTCAGTCCGGTAATGCCGCAGTGTGAGGCAGGCTGGCGAATGGACCCGCCGGTATCCGTGCCGGTAGCGCCAGCTGCCAGCTGGGCTGCTACAGCTGCGGCAGAACCGCCGGAGGAGCCGCCGGGGATGGCGGATTTGTCCCATGGGTTTTTGACCGGGCCATAATGGCTGTTTTCATTGGAAGAGCCCATGGCAAACTCATCCATATTGGTTTTGCCCAGCATAACGGCACCGGCATCCCTGAATTTGCCGGTGACGGTGGACTCATAAGGGGCAATAAAGTTGTCCAGCATTTTTGAACCACAGGAGGTTTTTACGCCTTGTGTGCAGAACAGGTCTTTATGGGCAACGGGAATGCCGGTCATGGCGTGGGCATCGCCCGCCGCAAGGCACTGGTCGGCGGCGGCTGCCTGTTCCAGGGCTAACGTTTCAGTCACCGTAATAAAGCTGTTGATGTCACCATCGAACTGCCTGATTCGGTCAAGGTAGGTTTGTGTCAACTCGACACTGGATATTTCGCCACTGGCTAATGCCCGGCTCTGTTCTGCAATGGTTTTATCGTACATGGGATTCGTTCGGTTGGAAGACGTATGGTATAGAAGAGGCTCAGCTTCTACCGGACTCAGAGCAGTTATTATGAAAATAATGCCTTTTCGGCGTTTCTACCACGATCACTGCTGCAATATTTTCTGACGTATTACTCAATAACACGGGGAACCAGAAAGAGGCCTTCTTCAACGGCAGGTGCGCAGCCCTGTAATTGCTCTCGCTGGTTTTCTTCGGTGACCTGGTCAGGGCGCAGGCGCTGGATGGCATCCAGAGGGTGTGCCAGGGGTTCCACGCCCTGTGTATCAACGGCCTGCATGCTATCGACCAGTTCCAGTATGCTGCTGATGGTGGCAGCGGTTACTTCCACTGCATCGTCGTCAATGGACAGACGTGCAAGTTTTGCAACCTTTTTAACTCCAGAGGCGTCGATGGCCATTGGTAATGGTTCTCCATAAATGAATAACAATCAAATAAATAAGAAGCTAATGTATGGGCTGCCCACCTATTTCTCAAGGATTTATCGGGTGATCTATGGGATGATTACCGGAAACATCTCTGCTGGAATGGTAAATGGGGGGGCTGATTGGTGTAAAAATAGAACTTTGCAGTTTAACAAAACACACGGACAGTCACCCGGTTTTTCGGTAAATCCCACTATTAAGGCCGCTGTTTGAATGCTTTTCCTGAGATAAATGATTCAGGCACAGTTGCCACAGAGCACAATTGCTGCTTGCCCTCCGGAGGCAGCATTGTTAGAGTTTCTGGAATTACCCAAGCCTTGAATCAAGGTACACCATAACATGCTGAAAAGGTTACGTGGCCTGTTTTCCAGCGATCTCTCGATTGATCTTGGAACAGCCAACACATTGGTCTATGTCCGCGAAAAGGGCATAGTGTTAAATGAACCCTCTGTGGTTGCTATCCGCAATCTCGGTACTCAGAAAAGCGTAGTGGCTGTTGGTGCCGATGCCAAGCGGATGCTGGGGCGAACCCCCGGCAACATTACCGCTATACGTCCAATGAAGGATGGCGTGATAGCGGACTTTGATGTCTGCGAGCGTATGCTCCAGCACTTTATTAACAAAGTGCATGAGAACAGTTTTATTCAGCCCAGCCCTCGTGTGCTGGTCTGTGTGCCCTGCAAATCAACCAAAGTTGAAAAGCGGGCGATCCGTGAATCAGTACTGGGCGCGGGTGCCCGGGAAGTGTATTTGATCGAAGAGCCGATGGCGGCCGCTATTGGTGCCGGACTTCCGGTTGAAGAAGCCAGTGGCTCCATGGTTGTGGATATCGGTGGTGGTACTACGGAGATTGCCATTATCTCCCTTAGCGGTGTCGTATACTCTGAATCTGTGCGCATTGGCGGTGACCGTTTTGATGACGCGATTGTGACGTATGTCCGCCGCAACTACGGCAGCCTGATTGGTGATGCTACTGCTGAGCGTATCAAGCAGGAAATTGCCATCGCCTACCCAAGTGATGAACTGCTGGAAATTGATGTGCGCGGGCGTAACCTGGCGGAAGGTATTCCCCGGAGCTTTACCCTGAACAGTGGTGAAATTCTGGAAGCGCTTCAGGAGTCGCTGACGGCGATTGTTCAGGCAGTGAAAAGTGCCTTGGAACAATCACCGCCGGAACTGGCTTCGGATATTGCCGAGCGTGGCCTGGTTCTGACCGGTGGTGGTGCATTGCTGCGGGATCTGGATAAACTGATCAGTGAAGAAACCGGCCTGCCGGTTCTGGTCGCTGAAGATCCGCTGACCTGTGTGGCCCGTGGCGGCGGCAGGGCAATAGAGATGATGGATAAGCACCGTATGGACTTGTTATCCACGGATTAACGGCTCTGTTAATCAAGCACCTGTTTTGCAAAATGATCAGCAATATTTCTTCCCGAGGTATTGCTGATTTGCTATTTTGGTCTGCCACTAGGAGCCTGTCCGAGAATAGACTGCCCTACTGCGGTGGCAGCAAATTGGTCTAAAAATTCCGTTTTGTTCGGCAAATAGCCCCGCTATTCACCTCACAAAACAGAATTTTTATCCTCAATTTTCTGCCATCCTCGCTACGGGCGCTATTCTCGGACAGGCTCCCAGGCAAAGTTAGCAGTTATCTTCTGGTGATCAGTGTTTTTTCGGTAATCGCGGCTTTTCCGGGAAGTGTTGAACTCATCACCTTAAATAGCTGATCACTGGAAATTGTCAGCCAGGTATGGGTGTCGATAGAACGGTGCTTCAGGTTTTTGATATGGCATTTTCACGGCAATTAATCCGAAGCCTGGTAAGGAGCAGGTTATTAAACCGATTTTCAGTCAACGCCAGTCACTGGTCACGCGCTTTGTTTTGCTGATCATCCTGTCATTGGCGATTTTGTATTTTGATCATAGCTATCGCGCCCTGTCACAGGTTCGCCAGTGGCTGACTGTTGCTGCTACGCCTGTCCTGTTTCTTGCTGATCTGCCCGGGCGTATCTGGGGAACCGCTTCACAGGTGGTGATGTCGCACAACGACTTGCTTCAGGAAAACGCCCGTCTCAAGGCACGAAACCTGATTCTTGAACAGAAGGTTCAGAAACTTGCTTCATTAACAGCCCAGAATATCCGTCTGCGGGAGTTGCTGAACTCTTCTGAACTGGTGGATGAGCAGGTATTGGTTGCCGAGGTGGTTGGCGTTGACCCTGATCCTTTCCGGCACCGGGTGATCATTAACAAGGGAGCCATTGACAAGGTCTACGAAGGGCAGGCCATTCTCGATGCTCATGGCGTGATGGGGCAGGTTATTGAAGTCAGCCCGGTCAGCAGTCGGGTGTTGATGCTGACCGATGTGGCGGCCCGCATTCCTGTGCAAAATCACCGAACCAAATATCGAGCTATTGCTACGGGGACCGGTCGTACGGATCGCCTTGAATTGCAGCATATCCCGGTTACTGAAGATTTTCAGGAGGGTGATCTGCTGACCAGTTCGGGGCTGGGGGGCATCTATCCCGAGGGGTACCCGGTGGGGGTGGTTACCCGGGTTATCCATAATTCCGGCGATGCCTTTGCCTCTATTGAAGTTAAGCCTCTTGCTGAAGTGAACAGAAGCCGGGTTGTGCTTCTGGTTTTTCGGGAAGTCTCCGGCCTGATTGAGCCGATCAACGCTGCCCAGACGGATGTTTCAAAGACAAAGGTGGAGAAGAAAGCAGATGAGGTGCGGCGATAATGGTTCAGCAGGCTAATGCCCACTGGGTGGTGTGGATGACCCTGCTGGTGGCGGCAATGTTCAGTATTATGCCATTGCCTGAATGGTTATCACTGGTTCGCCCGGCATGGGTACCGCTGGTGGTTATCTACTGGGCTCTGGCATTGCCGGAGCGGTTTGGTTTGCTGTTTGCCTTTATTACTGGTTTGCTGCTGGATGTGTTTCAGGGAAGTCTGTTTGGGTTGAACTCCCTGGGGATGATCATGGTTGCTTTTATTGTGCTCAGCCTGCATCGGCGGCTCAGGTTATTTCCTGTCTGGCAACAGGCCTTCATGGTGTTCCTGATGGTAGGTTTTTATCAACTGCTGCTACTGTGGGTTCGCAGTGCTGCAGGGAATACGATTCCCTCTGTCTGGTATTTGCTGCCTTCATTATCCAGCGCGCTTATCTGGCCCTGGGTTATGTCCGGACTGCGTTTTTTGAGGCGCTATTTCCGGGTGGTTTAGGAATAGTCCTTGAATAATTTACACATTTCGGAGCCTCCGAACTCCGTTCGTCCTGAGCCTGTCGAAGGGCGTTAACTCCGAGGCATGATAGATTGTGCCAGGCACCCTTCGACTCCGCTCAGGATGAACGGAGAGTGAGTTCTAAATGTCGGAATTATTTAAGGATCATTACTTAGTTCCTGGTGTGAATGGGATTTGCCACTGGTATAAGTAGTTAACCAAATGTTTTCAATGTAATTGGAGGCTCGTTCATTTGGTTAACTACTTACAGAGGTCTTCATTTGCGGAGGTATCTTTCAGCAAGGTTATCAACAAGACGCTTCCAATCTTTTGTCAACTGGTGTGCATTGGCATCGAGTTGAATAAGAGCCGCTTGCTTGATATGTGCCTTCAATATTGTTTTCTCGTCTTCAGCTTTCAGCTGATTTTTAACGGGCAGACGGTCATAGCAAAAAATCTTGCTTGAGAAATCAATTGGGAATGCACGAACCTCATAATCAGCAGGACCTCCTGAGTGGAATTTTGCGCCTTTTCCCACAAGAATCATATTGAAGGCATCACCCGGGTTGTAAACTCCATTATCAATAAGGTTTCTAATATCCTTAACCAGTGGAGTTAAAGCCGCATCCCAGTTTTCAAGTATGGACGGCTTCTGGCCTTCTGATAACACTTTCTTACCGTTCAGATGATTAAAAATCTTAAGACTGGTTTTGCTGATCACTTCAAAAGCATTTTCTTTGGCGTATTCGCTAAATGATGGCGCGATATGGGTTGCTATTGAGTATTTGGTACCCTGAAACTCCCAACGAATTACAGCGGGTTCGATGTCAAGGGTTGGAATACCTGATTTTTTCAGGTAACTGTGCATCATTAACTCATCATAGAATTGATGTGGGGCCGCATTCATTGCCAGTGCCTGACCATCGCCAGTATCATAGAATGTCTTTGATGCACCAGCTCCCAGTCTCTTCTTGAGTTTTACTGTTTTAACCGCATCTTGAGTAATCAACTCAATGGGAATAGCGCCATCTCTTGCCTTCTCCAATTGACTGTAGGCTGCTTTTGGAATTTCCTCAGGATGATGTGAAACATTAACTGCCAGAAAACGATTGTATCTTTCCATCGCATCTCTGACATCGTCATCAATGATGTATCTTTGCCATTGTACTTTGGCTCCGGGAATAACTTGAAGGTTTGAAGTCAGCGTTTTTGAACCACCCTCTGCCATTCGTTTTTGAGCCGTACTTTTAAAACTGCTCTTTGGTATCGGGCGTTGAGCCGGGGGTTGTGGCCCGCTCTTTGGTATCGGGCGTTGAGCCGGGGGTTGTGGCCCGCTCTTTGGTATCGGGCGTTGAGCTGTAGTTTGTGGCCTTCTCTCAGGTGTCGGGTTTTGAGCTGTAGTTTGTGGCCTTCTCTCTGGTATCGGGTTTTGAGCTGTAGTTTGTGGCCTTCTCTTAGGTATCGGGTTTTGAGCTGTAGTTTGTGGCCTTCTCTCAGGTGTCGGGTTTTGAGCTGTAGTTTGTGGCCTTGTCTCAGGTGTCGGGTGTTGAGCTGTAGTTTGTGGCCTTGTCTCAGGTGTCGGGTTTTGAGTTGTAGTTTGTGACCTGATCTCTGGTATCGGGTTTTGAGTCGTAGTTTGTGTTCTGCTCACTGGCAGCTGGTTTTCGGTCATAGTTTGAGGTTTGGTAACTTTTCGGTCATACAGGCTCTTGACTGCGTAAACAAGATCAACCGCCAGTGACGGAATAAAAGCTACTACAGCCACCACAGCGGCAACAGCTCGCCCAAAAAAGCGAGATGTTTTACTGGCAACAGCCTCAGAAATTTTGTTAAACCAGCTTGCACAGGTCCATTTATGTTTCTCTGTAGTCTGATCGGTAATGAGTGCCGGATTACTAACAATCGGGTCTGACATAGAAACCTCCTGTGTTTCTCTTTAAATCATGTTAAATCATGTAATTGTAAATAATAATATGGAGATATAGTTGATTATCTACTGGTTTGACCACTATGCAGTGAATAAGTTTCAATTCTTTTAAGATTAAATATGATCCATCTGGCTTGCCAATGGCTGCGTCGAGCTGAGCTGTTACACCAAATTGGTGTTTTCTGACAGAAAATGGCCTTTAAATGAAAACCCTTTTCCCGGTGAGTTTCCCGCCGGGAAAAGGCAACTGCTGGCAGAAATACTGAACCGGGATTCTTCCGGGATAGAAATCTGTCGCTACTTTTTTTACAGGAAGTTTCTTCGACGAAGGTATCTTGTGGTAAGGTCCTTAACAAGGCCTTTCCACTCTTTTGGCAAGGCGCATTTCGTGGCATCAAATTGAATGAAAACGACTTGCTCAATATAGGCACTTAATGTTCTTTCCTCCTCTTTCGCTTTAAGCCGCTTTTTAACGGGGAGCTGATCGTACTGCTCGACTTTGCTTGAGAAATCAAATGGAAATGCACGCGCCTCAAAATCAGCTTGCCCCCCTGAGTGGAATTTGTTGCCTTTTCCCACAAGAATGGCATTTAGAGAATCGTGCCGAGCAAAAATTCCATTATCAATAAGGGTTCTAATATCATTAACCAGTGGATTCAAAACTTCATCCCAGTTCTCAGGTATGAATGGATTCTGGCCTGCTGATAACAGTTTCTTACCCTTCAGTTGATCGACAATATTAAAAGGGGCTTTGCTGTCCAATACGAAAGCATTTTGTTTCGGGTATTCGCTGAATGATGGTGCGATGTAGGTTGCTTTTGTGTATGTGGTGCCTTCAAATTCCCAACGAATAACCGCAGGTTTGATTTCATTGGTAGGAATACCTAATTTTTCCAGGTATCGATGCATCATTAACTCATCATAGAATTGGTGTGGGGCTTTAATCATTGCCAGTGCCTGGCCATCGCCGATATCGTAGAAAGTCTTGGATCCACCACCTCCCAGCGCTTTATGGAGTTTTACTGTTGCGACACCATCTTCAGTAATCAGCTCAATGGGGATATTACCTTGGGCTGCCTTATCCAATTGTTGCCCTGCTGCTGTTGGAATCTCATCTGGATGATGTGTGAGGTTTTCTGCCAGAAAACGATCGTAACGTTCCATCGTAGCTTTAACATCAGCATCATGAATGTATCTTCGCCATTGTACTTTGGCTCCCGGAATAACCGGAAGATTTGGAGCAGTAGCCTGGAGTCTGCTGATTTTTCTGGCATACAGGCTCTTGGCTGCTGCATAAACAAGATCAACGCCCAGTGAAGGAATAAAGGTGACTACAGTTACCACAGCCGCAACAACACGCCCAAAAAAGCGAGATGTTTTACTGGCAACAGCGTCAGAAATTTTTTTAAACCAGCTTACGCAGGTCCATTCACTATTTTGCGCAGTTGGCGAAAGATTGAGTGCTGGATTACCAACAATCGGGTCTGACATAGAAACCTCCTGTGTTTTTCTTTAAATTATGTAGTTGTAAGTAATATTTTGGAGATATAGTAAATTTTTCTAGAGATTTGACCACTATCTAGTGAATAAGTTTCAATTCTTTTAAGATTTAATAAGATCTATCTGGCTTCCAAATGGCTGCGTCGAGCTGAGCTGCTGCAACAAATTGGTGTTTCCTGCCAGAAACTGCCCTTCAATAAAAAACCTTTTCCCGGTGAGTCCCCTGCCGGGAAAAGGCAACTGCTGGCAAAAACACCAAACCGCGATTCTCCCGGGAGTGTAGAAAACCAACGCAGCCTTTTCTCAGGAAGATTCATCGGCGAATATGTCTTTCGACAAGATTTTTAACAAGTTTTTTCCACTCTTTTGGCAAGAACCATTCCTTGGGGTTAAATTGAACAAAAGCGGCTAACTCGAAATAATGTTGCAATATTTCTTCCTCCTCCCTGGCTGTAAGCTGCTTTTTAGGTGGAAGTTGATCCAGTTGAGTCGTTTCGTCTACAAATTCATAAGGAAATGCGCGAATCTCATATTCAGCAGGCCCCCCTGAGTGGAATTTATTGCCTTTTCCGACAACGATGGCTTTGTGGGTAGCCGCAATTCCGTAACAGGCACGTGTAGAAACACCATTATCAACCAGGGTTCTGACATCATTAACCAGTGGCTTTAAAACCTCATCCCAGTTCTCAGGAGTCCGTATATACTCGTCTTCGTCTTTGTCTTCGTCTACTGCTAACAATTTCTTACCATCCAGTAGTTCATTTTCCTCTGACGTAGATTTTTTATGCATTAAGAAAGCATTTTGTTTTGCGTATTCGCTAAATGATGTTGTGATGTAGGTTGCCATTGTGTATTTTTCGCCCTCGAATTCCCAACGAATAACAGCGGGTTTGATTTCAATGGTCGGAACACCTAATTTTTCCAGGTATCTATTCATCATTAATTCATCATAGAATTGGTGTGGTCGATTATTCATTGCCAGTGCCTGTCCACCGCCAATATCGTAGTAACGTCTGGATTCACCAATTCTTAGCTCTTCCCCGAACTTAAATGTTGTAAAAGCATTTTGGTCTGGAGTAATCAACTCAATTGGACTATCACCATTCAGGGCCTCAAGCAGTTGTCGGTGAGCTGCTTCCGGGATAGCCTCTGGAGGATGTAAGACGTTCTTTGCCAGAAAACGGTTGTGGTTTGCCATCGTAGTTTTGACATCGTTATCATGAATGTCTCTTATCCACTCTACCTTGGTTTGGAGATGGGTGACTTTTCTGTCATACAGGCTCTTGGCTGCATAAACAAGATCAACGCCCAGTGAAGGAATGAAGGCGGCTACAGATAGCACAGCGGCAACAACACGCCCAAAAAAGCGAGATGTTTTACTGGCAACAGTGTCAGAAATTTTTTTAAACCAGCTTACGCAGGTCCATTCACTATTTGGCGCATTCTGGGGGGAATTGAGCGCTGAATTACCGGCGGTGGGGCCTGTCATAGAAACCTCCTGTGTTTCTTTATTATGAGTATTGTTATAAGTAGTTGATTCTTTGATACCCACACCGTTCGCACTGAGTGAAGTGCGGTGCTCCCATCCTTTGGCTCCGCTCAGGAAGAGTGGGTGTATGGGTATTAAAGCTTTGCTGCTGTTTTTGACCACTAACTAACGAATAAGTTCCAACTCTTTTATAATCCGTCTGCATTACGTTAGGCATCTATCCCTCTAATCTGTGTCGTTCAAAAAAAGGTTGAATATGATCTATCTGGCTTCCCAATCCCCGCGTCGAGCTGAGCTGTTACAGCAAATCGGTGTTTCCTTTCAGCAACTGGCCTGTGATATTGATGAAACCCCATTCCCCGGTGAGGCTCCAGCAGAGTACGTGCTGCGCATGGCCCGGGAAAAGGCAGCGGCAGGCTGGCAGGCATCAGTAACCCGGGATTCTGCCAAAATGCCTTTGTTGGCAGCAGATACAACGGTGGTCTGTAATGATCAAATTCTCGGCAAGCCTCAGAATGCAAACGATGCTCGTCGTATGTTGGGGATGCTTTCCGGCAAGACTCATCAGGTGATGACCGCAGTAGCGGTGACCGATGGCAGTCAGCTGCAAACTGAGTTGTCGGTTACGGGTGTGGTGTTTAATGACCTGCCTGATTCGTTGATTGATGATTATATTGCCTCCGGGGAGCCGACCGATAAAGCAGGTGCCTACGGAATTCAGGGCTACGGTGCGGTTTTGGTAGCGAGTCTGTCTGGCAGCTATTCCGGTGTTGTCGGGTTACCGCTAATGGAGACTGCACGACTTCTGACAGATTTTAATGTGCCATTCTGGCAAGCGTGCTGATAGTCCTTATTTCCAACTAAGGTGTCTCATTTTCTCTCCGTTTTTGCAGTTCAAAAAAGAGCGTGAATACGCTCTCACAACATCATGGAACGGTTTTTGGTATAAAGTTTGTCAGGAAGCAAAAACCGGATGCAAATTACTGGTATGATCGACTGATCTATTTTGTGTCTACCAGTACGTCAACCTCAGACGGCCTCTTAAGGAATGGTGGAAAGTGTATTGACCTGTGATGCCTGAGACGAAACTCATCGTCCGTCTGCAGAGGCACCACAGGTCAATGCATTAAAGGAATTGAGGGACTGGGATGAGCGAAGAAATTCTCATGAATATCACGCCCATGGAATCACGGGTGGCTCTGGTTGAAAATGGGGTGCTGCAGGAGATCTATGTCGAGCGTGCCCGAAGTCGGGGTATTGTCGGCAATATTTATAAAGGGAAGGTGGTTCGTGTCCTGCCGGGAATGCAGGCCGCCTTTGTTGATATTGGCCTTGAACGGGCGGCGTTTATTCATGCCAGTGAAATTGCGCCCAGGCAGGACAGCCGCCATGAAAAAAACGGGGAAGAGACCCAGGAACGCCCGATTTATGAGTTGGTGCATGAAGGCCAGTCGCTGGTGGTTCAGGTAACCAAAGATCCCCTGGGTACCAAAGGTGCCCGCCTGACCACCCATATCTCCATTCCGGCCCGCTATCTGGTGCACATGCCAAAAAACAACCACGTTGGGATCTCGCTGCGCATCGAAGATGTTGAGGAGCGGGAACGTCTGCGGCAATTGGTTGAGTCTTGCCTTGGCGGTGATGATGGTGCCGGTGGCTTTATTCTGAGAACGGCAGCAGAAGGCATTGGCGAAGATGAGGTGCGTGCGGATATTCTCTTTCTGCGCAGGCTGTGGGCCACCATCGAAGAGAATATCCGGGAGAGCAGGGCACCGGCCAATGTCTATGAAGACTTGCCGCTGCACTTGCGAACCATGCGCGACCTGGTCAATCCCAATATTGAAAAGATCCGCATTGATTCCCGGGAAACCTTTGAAAAGGTGTCCAAATTCGTCAAGAAGCTGGTGCCTGAGATTGATGGCCGGGTGGAATATTACCCCGGCGAACGCCCGATTTTTGATCTGTTTGGCGTTGAGGATGAGATCAACAAGGGGCTTAGCCGTAAAGTTCAGCTGAAGTCCGGTGGCTATCTGATTATTGACCAGACCGAAGCCATGACTACCATCGATGTCAACACCGGTGCCTTTGTTGGCCATCGTAATCTGGAAGAGACTATCTTTAAAACCAACCTTGAAGCGGCCGTTGCCATTGCCCGCCAGCTCCGTTTACGGAACCTGGGGGGGATCATCATTATCGACTTTATTGATATGGAAGATCCGGAGCATCAGCGGCAGGTTCAGCGTGCTTTTGAAAAGGCCATGGAGCAGGACCATGCCAAGACCAATTTTACCGGCGTCAGTGAACTGGGCCTGGTGGAGATGACCCGCAAACGAACCCGTGAGTCATTGGAGAATGTTCTGTGCGAATCCTGCCCAACCTGTGAGGGTCGTGGTACCTTGAAAACGGCAGAGACGGTATGCTACGAGATTTTTCGGGAAATTCTCCGGGCTGTCCGGGCCTATGATGGTGACAGTTATACGGTGCTGGCAGCTGAGACCGTGATAGACCGTCTGCTGGATGAAGAGTCCAATAATGTCGCCGATCTTGAAGAGTTTATCCAGAAGCCTATTCGTTTTCAGGTAGAGCCGATCTACACCCAGGAACAGTTTGATGTAGTTCTGGTGTAACGAACGCTGCCCGCTTCCCGTTAACCGCTACCCCGCTTCTCAGGGGAGCGGTTAACGGGAAGCGGGTAGTGTTTTTTTAGTATTTGGTAATGGTTACTGGATTGATATTTTGTTGAGCGTCACTTTTGTTATACGGCTGGCTGATGGTCAGTTGTCCAATGGTTTGTCAGGGCGGGAACTCGGTTGTTGAAGCGGATGGTAAACAGCCTCAGGCGGAGTGCTCCGTTTATTCATGAGGCAGATGGCGAAAATGCACCATCTGGCAGTCTCCGTCTACTGAATAGTTTGATGAAATGGAGTTGGCGGCTGCTGCTGACCGGGTTAACCATTCTGGTCATTCTAGTAGGACTCGGGCGACTGATGTTCAGTGCCCTACCGGTTCTGCTGCCTCAGCTTTCAGGTGTTCTCAGCGACCGTTTACAGGCTGATCTGCAAATTGAGTCCATGTCTGCGCAATGGAATGATGGCGAGCCATGGTTATCCATGCAAGGGTTGACGCTTAAAGGTAAAGAGGCAGATCAGGCCGGGTTCAGTATCTCGCAGCTGGCTTTGGAATTGAGCCTGAAGGAGTCACTGTTACACTGGACGCCGGTATTTTCATCCCTGGAAATCAATGGCGTCAATGTTGCGCTGGTCCGTGGCGATGGTGCCCAGTGGGCGCTATCCGGTATTCAACGGGTTGCCGGGTCATCATTACAGGCTCCTGAATATCAACAGAGTTCTGCACTGGAATGGCTTGCCCTGCAAAAGAAGGTGGATATTCGTGATATCCGCCTGAATATGCGCAAAGCCAATGGTGAGGGCAGTGATATTCGTGGCCAGCATTTGACGGTCATGACGGATGGTGACCAGAAAAATCTGTCGGTCCGTCTTGAGGCGGGTGCTGGTTATCTTGCCATCGATGGCTCTGGCATCGTCGGCCCTGGTCAGTTTTCCCGGTGGCAGGGAGTGGCCGTCGCCAGTGATCTTGATGCTGAGCAGCTCTGTGTCCTGTGGTCTGGTTGTTATGATGATGTGCTGTCAGCAGTGGTACAGTTGGAGACCCGGTGGCTTTATGATGATGGGGCCTGGCAAGTACAGGGAGAGATCGCTTCTCCTGATGTAACGTATCGGGATAACGCTGGTGCGTTGCACCATCTTTCCGGACAGACCCATGTATTTATGCAGGGCGTTTTGTCCCGGGAGCCGTTGTCAGAATCCAGCTGGCAGATCTGGCTGAATGGCCTCAATCTGGAGAACCGCCTGCATAACGGGACGGTTTATCAGTGGGAAAACAGCTGGTATCTGGCCGGTGGCCGTGCTGAAGAATATACGGTAACCGTAGCGACCGAAAACCTGGATCTGGATCTGCTGAAACGATGGTTACTGGATACCGATGCGCTTCCGGAACCGGTGGCTGATCTGGTGAATACCCTGAATCCCATTGGCCAGTTGAAGGATCTGGCCATCCGTTTTTACCCATCCCGTCAACCGTTTGATTTCGACTTGAGTGCCCGGCTTGACAATGTGTCGGTGGCTGCCTGGCATGGCGCTCCTTCCGGGGGCAATGTCAGTGGTCAGTTAAGGATGAACCTGCTGCAGGGCTATCTTGACCTGGATACCCGGAACTTCCAGCTGGGCTTTCCCAAACTGTTCCGGGAGACCTGGACATTTGCTACTGCCAAAGCACGCCTTTACTGGGATGTTATTGATGACTTTTATATTTTGAAGTCGGATGACATCGCCCTGGTGGGGGCTGAAGGTGATCTGAAAGGCAAGCTCAGGCTTGATATCCCGCTGAAATGGCATGAAGGTGACACCCTGGATATGGCATTGACGGTGGGCATGAGCAATGGTGATGCCCGCTATACGGGCAAATACCTGCCAGCCTTGCTGCCCATGAACAGCGGTCTGGTGCACTGGCTGGATACCGCCATCCGCAAGGCAGATATCTTAGGGGGCGGGTTTATTTATAACGGTGCTCTATCTGGTGGTAAGCGTGGAGATATCGGCCCGCAGGATTCCCGATGGGGACTTTTTTTTGATCTCCAGAATGGCGAGCTGGACTACGCGCCTGACTGGCCTGTGATTACCGGCCTGGCCGGGCAGGTTTATGTTAACGATGACCGGGTGGAAGTACAGGGCCAGCAGGCAGAGTCAGCGGGTGGCCAACTGGATGGTATAGTCGCGCGAGTGCCGCTGGACGGGACATCAATACTCAGGATCAGCAGTCAGCTGAATGCCAGTGGCGAGACTCTGCAGCACTTTCTTACCCGGACACCCGTTAATGACTGGATGAAGGGTGCAGCAGAGCAATGGACGTTGCAGGGGCAGCTGGATGCCGGACTTGATTTGACACTTCCTCTGGATGACCCGGGCCGTTCTGAAGTGGATATCCGTGGCGCTGTGGAATCATTTACCTTCGGGATTCCTGAGGTGGGGATTGCCGCAAAAGGCATTGCCGGTGATCTCTCCTACAGCACTGACCGTGGACTTACTGCACGACAGTTATCTGGTCAACTGTTTGATCAGCCGGCTCAATTTCAGATACGTTCGATGGTACAGAATCAACAACCCGTTGCCACCGATATTGTCTGGTCAGGCAGAGCCTCAGTGTCTTCACTTCAGGACTGGCTGAAGCTGGATTGGCTCAGTTTGCTGGAGGGAGAAACGGATTATCGCGCTAGCTTATCCCTGGGATTAGACGACAATAACACGGAACTCAGGGTCGGCAGTGAACTGCTTGGCGTTAATGTTGAACTGCCAGCGCCGGTGGGTAAAACGGCGGATACACCGCTACCCCTGACGTTTTCTCTGACCAAAAAAACAGGTCACCAGCTGCTGGGTGTGACGCTGGGCAAACTGGGGCGGCTGGACATGAGAATGACGCCAGAGTTTTCCCCGGAGTCTGCCCTGATGACACTGGGTGACGATGCTTCCCACCCTGGTACAGGCTCTGCTGCCTGGCCTTCAGGGAATCAATTTCTGGTGACCGGTGCTTTGCCGGAACTGGATCTCGGTCCCTGGAAGGCTCGCTTTGAAGGGCAGCCCGGTAGTCCTGTCGAGCAACAGTTGGCCTCACGCCTGGCCCTTGACAATGTTCGCCTCGGTTCACTGAAGTATGGGGATTATCTCTGGCCGGATATATCGGTTTCACTTCAGCAGGCGGTTCAGAATCAGAGGTCACAGTCTGACAGAAAAGGTATGAAACTGGCCGTTGATGGACAGACACTGAAAGGTGATTTATGGATTCCTGACCAGCAAACTGCACCGTGGTCTCTTTATATTGACCGTGTACATCTGCCAGAGCCTGCTTCTGAAACCGCTTCCGGAGATAGTCCTTCAGAATCCGGGGACAGCCTGGCGGACATCAATCCGGCAACGTTGCCCAATCTTGATGTGAACATCAACCATATTCAGGTTGGCGGCCGAACGCCTGCAAGCATCGGTTTTAAACTTCGTCATGGACCCAACGGTGTCAAGATCGATCATATTACCGGTGAGCTGTCGGGTATGTCGCTGAATGGTCTGGCAGACTGGGTGCTGACGGACGGTGAACAGCGCAGCTGGGTTCAGGGAGAACTTAAGGGCACGGACATCACAGCATTGCAGAAAGCCCTGGGCTCTTCAGGTTTTCTTGAGGCCAGGGAAAGCCGTTTCGAGGCCAGCCTGAACTGGGATGGATCGCCTCTTGGAGGTTCGATTGCCACCATGAAAGGCCGGATCGATTTGCTGCTGAAGAAGGGGCGGCTGCGCAAAGTCGATAATGGCTCGTCGGAAGCACTTAAATTATTTGGTATTTTTAATACCGAAGCACTGACCAGAAGGATAAAGCTGGACTTTTCCGATCTCTACTCGTCCGGTATCAGTTTTGATCAAATCAAGGGCAGCCTGAACTTTAACCGGGGACTGATTACCTTCAATTCACCCATGGTGATCGAAGGACCGTCTTCCGACTTCAAACTGGATGGCACTATCGATACCAACACCGAACAGCTGGATCTGAGCCTGGTGGTTACCCTGCCTGTGTCATCCAATCTGCCGATTCTCAGCGTACTGCTGGGCACTGCTCCCCAGGTGGCGGGTATTATTTACATTGCGGACAGACTGGTGGGCAAACAGGTGGATCAGCTGGCCAGCATCCGTTACCGGATTCATGGCTCCTTTGCTGACCCTAAAATGACCCTGGACAGGCTGTTCTCCAATAAGCCGAAAAAATAACCCGGCCGATATAATCTTCCTGATTCATCCTCTGCCTGAATGTACTCTGAATACGCAAAGGCTTTTGGCGGATCTATCAGGAAGCTACCTCCACACTGCTTTTGAGGTTCCTCAGGTTTTTCATAGCCTTGGCATGCCCCAGCCTGGCTGCCATACGGTACCAGCGCTCCGCTTCATACAGATTTGCCACAAAGCCCTTGCTACCTAGCTCAAACAGAGTGCCCAGTTTGTTCATGGCTGAAGCATTACCCCGCTCAGACGCCCTGAGCAACCAGGGGATCGCCTGGTCCAGATCTATCTCAAAGCCCTCGTCACCATACAGATAAAGGCCACCCAGCTTGTTCATGGCGGAATCATCGCCCAGCATGGCCGCCTTCAGGTACCACCGCTCCGCTTCACGCAGATCTACCCCAAAGCCCCCGTCAGCATAGTGATGAAGGTAGCCCAGCAGGTACATGGCTGAAGCTATAATGGCTGGATCTTTCCCCCGCTCAACCACCTTGAGCAACCAGATTTTCGCCTGGTGCAGATCTGCCTCAAAGCCCTCGCCGCCATAAAGATACAGGTAACCCAGGTTAAACATGGCCCTGACACCTTCCAGCTCAACCGCTTTGAGCCACCAGGATTTCGCCTGGTGCAGATCTTTCTCAAAGCCATTGTCACCCTCGTAATACTGGCAGCCCAGGTTGGTCATGGCTCCAACATCCCCCATTCCAGCCGCCTTGAGCAACAGGAACTTTCCCTGATCCTGATGATCTGCCGGTAAGCCCTCGCCGCCACCCAGATACAGTAGGGCCAGGTTATTCATGGCGCAGGCATCCCCCAATCCGGCCGCTTCCAGGTACCAGTGCTCCGCTTTGCACAGATCTGCCGCGAAGTCCTTGCCACCATGCTCATACTGGTAGGCCAGGTTATTCATGGCTGAAGTATCCCCCAGCTCAGCCGCCTTAAGGTACCAGCTCTGGGCTTTGTGCAGATCTATCTCAAAGCCCTTGCCACCATTTGTATACACGATGCCCAGGCTGTACATGGCTGCAATATCCCCCAGCTCAGCCGCCTTAAGGTACCAGCTCTGGGCTTTGTGCAGATCTATCGAAAAGCCCTCGCCACCAAACTGATACAGGTAGCCCAGATGCCACATGGCGGCAATATCCCCCAACTCAGCGGCCTTGATATACCATTGCTCCGCTTTGTGCAGATCTACCGGAATGCCCTCACCACCATTCTGGAAAAGCTCCCCCAGGTTTCTCAGACCGATCGGGTCGGATCCTCCCCTTCTGGCCAGCAGCAGGGCCGCATCGAGGTGCTTATTGGCAACGGCCATGGCCAGGGGCGTTTTACCCGCCGCTCGGCCCGCATCCACCTCCACCCCCCGTTGCAGCAGGGCCTGGATGATCTTGATATCACCCTTCTTTGCCGCGTTGACCATCTGATGCCGCCAGTCCCGGGGCAGAGGCAGGTTTTTCACCACCATATTTTGAATGACTTCCCGCCCGTAAGGGCAGGTCACATGGCCTTTTGTCCAGCTGGAAAGGCACTTAAAGTGAAACTTATGCCTGCAGGGCCTGGCAATAGCGACGCACCTGCCCACAAACTTCTGATTGGTGGATGAGTAGAGGTCATCATGGCAGATCGAGCAGATTGTGGGCTCGGTGGGCACAACAACTGCTGCACTGGAGGGAATGCTGTTCACGCCAGGTAACTTCCTTACTTTTTGGGATTGCTACTCTGACTGTGTTGATCTCAAAAATATCCCGTACCAGGTTCTGAAAATATCAAAAAACCAGCTTTGTGGATTTCCTGAATTCCAGAACAGATCAAAATATGGGAAAAGAAGGTGGTTATACGGTTATAACGCACACAATTTTATCGATGCAGGAGGTATAGATATATATTCATTGTCGTGAAACATATTTTGCTGAACCTTTTTTCGCTCCCGTGGGACGCAAAATATTGTCACCTGCCATGGGCATTTGGCGGATCTGTCGGGAAGCCTGCTCTACCATCATTTTATGCCTTACAGCCTGCTGCCGTGGATTCGCCCTCTGGGTGGGCGCGGCCGGGTTCTTCAGGAAAGGCTTCATCAAGTCCGCGTTTTTTTGCGAGTTGCGGTTTAGAGGCTTTTTCCCGATTTTTGATGGCCAGGTCTCTCCTCAGTTGAGCAGCCTTGAGCAACAGTCGTTTTCCCTCGTACCTATGTTCCGGAAATTTTTCGCCACCACGCAGATACAGGTGACCCAGCCTACTCATGGCCAGAGGAGACCCCAGCTCAATGGCTTTCAGGTACCATCGCTCTGCTTCACGCAGATCTATCTTAAAGCCCTCGCCACCATACTGATATAGGCGACCCAGGTTGTACATGGCTAAAACATCCCCCAGCCCAGCCGCCTTCAGGTACCATCGCTCCGCTTCATGCAGATCTACCTCAAAGCCCGCGCCACCAAAATGATATAGGCGGCCCAGCATGTACATGGCTGAAGCTATATTGGCTGGATCTTTTCCCGGCTCAACCACCTTGAGCAACCAGATTTTCGCCTGATGCAGATCTGCCGGAAAGTTCTCGCCACCATGCAGATACAGGTAACTCAGGTGATGCATCGCTTCAACATATCCCAGCTCACCCGCCTTGAGCCACCAGGATTTCGCCTGGTGCAGATCTTTCTCAAAGCCATCCTCACCGTGGAAATACTGGCACCCCAAGTTGGTCATGGCTCCAAGATCCCCCAACTCAGCCGCCTTGAACAACCGGGACTTTCCCCGATCCTGATGATCTGCCGGTAAGCCCTCGCCGCCATCCAGATACAGTAGTGCCAGGTTATTCATGGCGCAGACATCCCCCAATCCAACCGCCTTCAGGTACCAGTGCTCCGATTTGCCCAGATCTACCGCGAAGTCCTTGCCACCGTCTTGATACAGGCAGGCCAGGTTATTCATGGCTGTAGTATCCCCCAGCTCAGCCGACTTAAGGTACCAGCTCTCGGCTTTGTGCGGATCGGCTGGAAAGCCCTCACCACCATTTGCATACACGATGCCCAGGCTGCACATGGCTTCAATATCCCCCAGCTCAGCCGCCTTAAGGTACCAGCTCACGGCTTTATGCAGATCTATCGACAAGCCCTCGCCACCAAACTGATACAGGTAGCCCAGATGCCACATGGCTTCAACATCCCCCAACTCAGCCGCCTTGAGATACCAATGCTCCGCTTTGTGCAGATCTACCGGAATGCCCTCACCACCATCATTGAACAGTCTTCCCAGGTTGCTCAGACCGATCGGGTCCGATCCTCCCCTTCCGGCCAGCAGCAGGGCAGCATTGAGATGCTTATTGTCAACGGCCAGGGCCAGGGGAGTTTCACCCGCAGTTTGGCCCGCATCCACCTTTGCCCCCCGTTGCAGCAGGGCCTGGAGGATCTTGATATCACCCTCCTCTGCCGCGTTGACCATCTTGTTCTTCCAGCCCCGGGGCAGGTGCAGGTTTTTCACCACCATATTTTTAATGACTTTCCGCTCGTAAGGGCAGGTCACGTGGTCTTTTGTCCAGCGGGAAAGGCACTTAAAGTGAAACTTATGCCCACAGGGTCTGGCAATAGCGACGCGCCTGCCCACAAACTTCCGATTTTTGGGTGAGTAGAGGTCATCATGGCAGATCGGGCAGGTTGGGGGCTCGGTGGGTACAACAACTGCTGTACTGGAGGGCACGCTGTTCACGCCAGGTAACTTCCTTATGTTTTTGGGATTGTTACTCTGACTGTGTTGATCTCAAAAATATCCCGTACCAGGATCTAAAAATATCAAAAAACAGCTTTATATATTTCATGAATTCCAGAACAGGTCAAAATATCCGAAAATAAGGCGTTTATACGGTTATAACGTACACAATTTTATGGATGCAGGAAGTATAGAGATACAAATTTATTGTCGTTTAAATCGACGTGAACTTTAACAGGCCAGCATTGGTTAGGAGCTGTCCTGAAATAACTTCGACATTTCTACAGTCGCTACCCGCTACCCGCCGCCCGCTTCCCGAAAAGCTGGAACCACTTGTGCTTTTGCGGGCAGCGGGTGGCGGGAAGCGGGCGGCGACATTTTCCCGGACTGAATAAAATGATGAAGTTATTCCGGGACAATTCCTTATCGGATTCATGGCTCCTTTGATGGTCCCGGGATAATCCGGAAATAACTCTGGACAGCCTCCCGGGGGACGCAAAATATTGTCACGTACCATGGGCATTTGGTGGATCTATCAGGAAGCCTTCTCTACCATCGTTTTATGCCCGTTACTGTCTGCTGCAGTGGATTCGCCCTCTGGGTGGGCGCGGCCGGGTTCATCAGGAAAGGCTTCATCAAACCCGCGCTTTTTAGCTGGTAGCGGTTTAGAGAGTTTTTCCAGTTTTTTCATGGCCAGGTCATTCCCCAACTCAGCCGCCTTGAGCAACCAGGCCTTCGCCTGGTCCAGATCTACCGAAAAGTCCACCCCACCATGCTCATACAGATGACTCAGGTGGAACATGGCCGCAGCGTTACCCAGATCAGCCGCCTTGAGCAACCAAAACTTCGCCTGTTGCAGATCCACTGGAAAGCGTTTGCGACCATACAGATATAAGCAGCCCAGGTTGCTCATGGCTGAAACATATCCCAGCTCAGCGGCTTTGCGGTACAATTGTTCCGCTTTGTGCGGGTCTGCCTCAAAGCCTTCGCCACCATTCGCATAACGGTTGCCGAGGATGTTCATGGATTGCGTAATCCCCAGCCCAGAGGCCCTGAGCAACAGGCGCTTTCCCAGATATGGATTTGCCTCAAAGCCCCTGTCACCGCGCAGATACAGTTCACCCAGGTTATTCATGGCCCGGGGATCCCCCAGTCCAATCGCCTTTATGTACCATCGCTCCGCTTCACGTAAATCTACCTCAAAACCCACGCCACCATGCTGATAGAGGCACCCCAGGTTGTACATGGCGGTGACACAGCCCTGCCCGGCCGCCTTGAACAACAGGAACTTTCCCTGGTCCGGATCTGCCTTAAAGCCCTCGCGACCATGCTGATAAAGGTGACCCAGGTTGTTCATGGCAGCAATATGCCCCAGTCCAGCCGCCTCATAGTACCAACGCTCCGCTTTGCGCAGATCTACCGCAATGCCCTCGCCACCATCCTGATACAGGCAGCCCAGGCTGTACATGGCGGAAGCGTCCCACAGCTCAGCAGCCTTAAGAAACCATTGCTCCGCTTTGCACAGATCTACTGGAACGCCCTCGCCGCCAAGCCGGTACAGATACCCCAGCTTTCTCAGGCCGATTGGGTCGGACCCTCCCCGGTCGGCCAGCAGCAGGGCAACATCGAGGTGCTTATTGATAGCGGCCAGGGCCAGTGGCGTTTTGCCCGGGCTCTGGCCTGCATCCACGTCCGCACCCCGGTTCAGCAGGGCCCGGATGATCCCGATATCGCCTTTCTTTGCCGCCTTGACCATCTGCTGCTTCCAGCCCCTGGGCAAGGTCAGGTTTTCTACCACCACACCCTCAATGGCCCCTCGCCCGCAGGGGCACTTCAGATGAGCTTCTGTCCAGCGGGTAAGGCAGTTAAGGTGGAATTTATGCCCGCAGGGCCTGGCTATGGCGACGTGCCTGCCGACAAACTCCGGCTTTTCAGGTCGGTAGAGGTCATCGTGGCAGATCGGGCAGTTTGAGGGGGCGGTGGGTATGGCTACAGTCGCACTGGATGGAACGCTGTTCATGTAAGGGGCTTCGTTACATTGCTAAGTCCGTTACTCAGACCGGGTAGCCCCCAAAAATATCCATTACCAGGCTCTGAAAATCTCAATGATCATCAATGGGTCACATCTCTGCCGGGAATCATTGAAGCTTTGTGATTAACGCTTGTAGCTGATCCGGAAGCCCTCGCTATCATCATTTTATGCCTCCAGCCCCGGATTCTCCTTCCGGGCGGGCGTGGCCGGGTTCATCAGTAAAGGTTTTATCAAACCCGCGTTTTTTAGCTGGTTGTGGTTTAGAGACTTTTTCCAGTTTTTTGATGGCCAGGTCATTCCCCAACTCAGCCGCCTTGAGCAACCAGGCCTTCGCCTGGTCCAGATCTACCGGGAAGTCCGCCCCACCATGCTCATACAGATGACTCAGGTGGAACATGGCCCAAGCGTTACCCAGGTCAGCCGCCTTGAGCAACCAGAGCTTCGCCTGCTGCAGATCCACCTGAAAGTGTTTGCGACCATACAGATATAACCAGCCCAGGTTGCTCATGGCTGAAACATATCCCAGCTCAGCGGCCTTGAGGAAAAAGTGTTTTGCTTTGTGCGGATCTGCCTCAAAGCCCACGTCACCAAGCACATAACGGTTGCCGAGGGTGTTCATGGATGGCGCATTTCCCAGCTCAGCCGCCTTGAGCAACAGGCGTTCTCCCTTGTACTGGTCTGCCGGAAAGTTCTTGCCACCACCCAGATACAGGTGACCCAGTTTACTCATGGCCAGAGGAGACCCCAGCTCAATGGCTTTCAGGTACAAGCGCTCCGCTTCACGCAGATCTAACCCAAAGTCCTGGTCAGCATAGTGATGAAGGTAAACCAGCTGGTACATGGCTGAAGCTACAATGGCTGGATCTTCCCCCAGCTCAACCGCCTTGAGCAACCAGATTTTCGCCTGGTGCAGATCTGCCGGAAAGTTCTCGCCACCATGAAGACACAGGTAACCCAGGTGAAGCATGGCTTTAGCACATCCCAGCTCAATCGCCTTGAGCCACCAGGATTTCGCCTGGTGCAGATCTTTCTCAAAGCCATTGTTACCCTTGAAATACTGCCAGCCCAGACTGGTCATTGCTCCAACATCCCCCATTCCAGCCGCCTTGAACAACAGGAACTTTGCCTGATCCTGATCTGCCGGTAAGCCCTCGCCGCCATCCAGATACAGTATGGCCAGGTTAGTCATGGTGCAGGCATCCCCCAATCCAGCCGCCTCACAGTACCAGTGCTCCGCTTTGCGCAGATCTACCGCGAAGTCCTTGCCACCATTATGATACAGGCAGCCCAGGTTGTTCATGGCTATAATATCCCCCAGCTCAGCCGCCTTAAGGTACCAGCTCTCGGCTTTGTGCAGATCGGCTGGAAAGCCCTCGCCACCATTTGCAAAGACGATGCCCAGTCTGCACATGGCTGCAATATCCCCCAGCTCAGCCGCCTTAAGGTACCAGCTCTCGGCTTTGTGCAGATCTACCGGAAAGCCCTTGCCACCATGCTGATACAGGTGGCCCAGCTGCCACATGGCTGCAATATCCCCCAACTCAGCCGCCTTGAGGTACCAGTGCTCCGCTTTGTGCAGATCTACCGGAATGCCCTCACCACCATTCTGGAAAAGACACCCCAGGTTGCTCAGACCGATCGGGTCGGATCCACCCCTTCTGGCCAGCAGCAGGGCAGCATCGAGGTGCTTATTGGCAGCGGCCCAGGCAAGGGGGGTTTTTCCTGAAGTCCGGCCCGCATCCACCTTTGCCCCCCGTTGCAGCAGGGTCTGGATGATCTTGATATCACCCTCCTTTGCCGCGTTGACCATCTGACGCCGCCAGCCCCGGGGCAGGGGCAGGTTTTTCACCACCATATGTTTAATGACTCCCCGCCCGTAAGGGCAGGTCAGATGGTCTTTTGTCCAGCGGGAAAGGCACTTAAAGTGAAACTTATGCCCGCAGGGCCTGGCAATAGCGACGTGCCTGCCCACAAACTTCCGATTTTTGGATGAGTAGAGGCTATCATGGCAGATCGGGCAGATTGGAGGCTCGGTGGGTACAATAACTGCTGCACTGGAGGGAACGCTGTTCATGCCAGGTAACTCCCTTACGTTTTTGGGATTGCTACTCTGACTGTGTTGATCTCAAAAATATCCCGTAACAGGTTCTGAAAATATCAAAAAACCAGCTTTATAGATTTCTTGAATTACAGAAAAGGTCAAAATATCGGAAAAGAAGGCGGTTATACGATTATAACTTACACAATTTTATGGATGCAGGAGGTATAAAGATATAGATTTATTGTCGTTTAAGTCGATCTGGACTTTAACAGGCCGACATTGGTTACCGGATTCATGGCCCCTTTGATGATCCCGGGATAATCCTGAAATAACCCGGGACAGCCTCCCGGGGACGTGCCATGGGCATTTGGTGGATCTATCGGGGAGCATTCTCTACCATCGTTTTATAACCCTTACAGTCTGCTGCCGTGGATTCGCCCACTGTGTGGGCGCGGCCGGTTTCATCAGGAAAGGCTTCATCAAACCCGCGTTTTTTAGCGGGTTGCGGTTTAAAGGCTTTTTCCAGTTTTTTGATGGCCAGGTCATACCCCAACTCAGCCGCCTTGAGCAACCAGGCTTTCGCCTGGTCCAGATCTACCGGAAAGTTCGCTCCACTGCGCTCATACAGCTCGCTCAGGTTGTACATGGCAGCAGCGCAACCCAGATCAGCCGCTTTGAGCAACCAGATTTTCGCCTGGCGCAGATCTACCGGAAAGTTCTCGTCGCCATCCAGATAAAAGCAACCCAGGTGAAACATGGCTCCAATATCCCCCAGCCCAGCCGCTTTGAACAACAGGAGCTTTCCCCGATCCGGATCTGCCGGTAAGCCCTCGCCTCCCTCCAGGTACACCAGGCCCAGGTTGCTCATGGCGCAAGCATCCCCCAGCCCAGCCGCCTCTATGTACAATCGCTCCGCTTTGCGCAGATCTACCGCGAAGTCCTCACCACCATAATGATACAGGTAGCCCAGATTATTCATGGCTACAACATGCCCCAGCTCAGCCGCCTTCAGGTACCAGCTCTCGGCTTTGTGCAGATCGGCTGGAAAGCCCTCGCCACCGTCGCTATACACCATGCCCAGGCCGCACATGGCTTTAATATGCCCCAGCTCAGCCGCCTTAAGGTACCAGCTCTCCGCTTTGTGCAGATCTACCGCGAAGTCCTTGCCACCATAATGATACAGGTAGCCCAGATGCCACATGCCTGCAATATCCCCCAACTCAGCCGCCTTGAGGTACCAGTGCTCCGCTTTGCTTAGGTCTACCGGAATGCCCTCACAACCATCGTGGAGCAGCTTCCCCAGGTTGTTCAGTCCGATCGGGTCGGATCCTCCCCTTCTGGCGAGCAGCAGAGCAACATCGAGGTGCTTATTGGCAGCGGCCCGGGCCAGGGGAGTTTTACCCACAGTTCGGCCCGCATCCACCTTCGCCCCCCGTTGCAGCAGGGCCTGGATGATCTTGAGATCACCCTCCTTTGCCGCGTTGACCATTTGACGCCGCCAGCCCCGTGGCAGGGGCAGGTTTTTCACCACCATAATATTGTTAATGACTTCCCGCCCGTAAGGGCAGGTCAGATGGTCTTTGGTCCAGCGGGAAAGGCACTTAAAGTGAAACTTATGCCCGCAGGGCCTGGCAATAGCGACACGCCTGCCCACAAACTTCCGATTAGTGGATGAGTAGAGGCCATCATGGCAGATCGGGCAGATTGCGGGCTCGGTGGGTACAACAACTGCTGCACTGGAGGGAATGTTGTTCATGCCAGGTAACTCCCTTACTTTTTGGGATTGCTACTCTGACTGTGTTGATCTCAAAAATATCCCGTAACAGGTTCTGAAAATATCAAAAAACAGCTTTATAGATTTCGTGAATTCCAGAACAGGGCAAAATATCCGAAAAAAAGTGGTTATACAGTTATAACATATACAATTTTATCGATGCAGGAGGTATATAGATATAAATTCATTGTCGTTTAATTCGACCCAGACTTTAACAGGCCAGCATTGGTTACCGGATTCATGGCTCCTTTGATGATCCCGGGATAACCCGGAAATAACTCTGGACAGCCTCCCGGGGGACACAAAATATTGTCACCTGCCATGGGCATTTGGCGGCTCTATCGGGAAGCCTGCTCTATCATCGTTTTATACCCGTTACTGTCTGCTGCCGTGGATTCGCCCTCTGTGTGGGCGCGGCCGGTTTCATCAGGAAAGGCTTCATCAAGCCCGCGTTTTTTAGCGGGTTGCGGTTTAGAGACTTTTTTCAGTTTTTTGATGTCCAGGTCTCTCCTCAACTGAGCCGCCTTGAGCAACAGTCGTTTTCCCTTGTACCTATGTTCCGGAAATTTTTCGCCACCACGCAGATACAGGTGACCCAGGCTACTCATGGCCAGATGAGACCCCAGCTCAATGGCTTTCAGGTACCAGCGCTCCGCTTCAAGCAGATCTATCTTAAAGCCCTCGCCACCATACTGATATAGGCGACCCAGCATGTACATGGCTGAAGCTATAATGGCTGGATCTTTTCCCAGCTCAATCACCTTGAGCAACAAGGTTTTCGCCTGGTGCAGATCTGCCGGAAAGTTCTCGCCACCATGCAGATACAGGCTTCCCAGGTGATGCATGGATAGAACATATCTCAGCTCAACCGCCTTGAGCCACCAGGATTTCGCCTGGTGTAGATCTTGCTCAAAGCCCTTGTCACCCTTAAAACAGTGCCAGCCCAGATTGGACATGGCTCCGGAATCCCCAAGCCCAGCCGCCTTGAACAACAGGAACTTTCCCTGATCCTGATGATCTGCCGGTAAGCCCTCGCCGCCATCCAGATACAGTAGGGCCAGGTTATTCATGGCGCAGGCATCCCCCAATCCAGCTGCCTTCAGGTACCAGTGCTCCGCTTTGCTTAGATCTACCACAATGCCCTCACCACCATCCTTGAAAAGATTCCCCAGGTTTCTCAGACCGATCGGGTCGGATCCACCCCTTCCGGCCAGCAGCAGGGCAGCATCGAGATGCTTATTGGCAACGGCCAGGGCCAGGGGAGTTTCACCCGCAGTTTGGCCCGCATCCACCTTCGCTCCCCGTTGCAGCAGGGCCTGGATGATCTTGATATCACCCTCCTCTGCCGCGTTGACCATCTTGTTCTTCCAGCCTCGGGGCAGGGGCAGGTTTTTCACCACCATATTTTTAATGACTTCCTGCCCGTAAGGGCAGGTCACGTGGTCTTTTGTCCAGCGGGAAAGGCACTTAAAGTGAAACTTATGCCCGCAGGGCCTGGCAATAGCGACGTGCCTGCCCACAAACTTCCGATTTTTGGATGAGTAGAGGCTATCATGGCAGATCGGGCAGATTGGGGGCTCGGTGGGTACAACAACTGCTGCACTGGGGGGAACGCTGTTCATGCCAGGTAACTCCCTTACGTTTTTGGGATTGCTACTCTGACTGTGTTGATCTAAAAAATATCCCGTAACAGGTTCCGAAAATATCAAAAAACAGCTTTATAGATTTCATGAATTCCAGAACAGGGCAAAATATCCGAAAAAAAGTGGTTATACAGTCATAACGTACACATTTTTATGGATGCAGGAAGTATAGAGATACAAATTTATTGTCGTTTAAGTAGGCCTGAACTTTAACAGGCCAGCATTGGTTACCGGATTCATGGCTCCTGTGGATGGGCGTGGCCGGGTTCATCAGGAAAGGCTTCATCAAACCCGCGTTTTTTAGCGGGTTGCGGTTTAGAGAGTTCTTCCAGTTTTTTCATGGCCCGGGCATTCCCCAATTCAGCCGCCTTCTGGTACCAGCTCTGCGCTTTGCCGGGATCTGTCGGAAAGTCCGTTCTACCATACTCATACAGCTGGCCCAGGCAGTACATGGCGACAGCATCACCCAGCCCGGCCGCCTTGAGCAACAGGCGTTTTCCCTTGTGCGGATTTGCCGGAAAGTCTTTGCCACCGCGCAGATACAGGACAGCCAAATTGTTCATGGCCGCAGAGCACCTCCGCTTGATCGCGTGCAGATACCAGTGCTCCGCTTTGCGCAGATCTATCTTGAAGCCCACGCCACCATGGTGATACAGGTTGCCAAGGTTGTACATGGCTCCAACACTCCCCAGCCCGGCCGCCTTGAACAACAGGAACGTTCCCCGGTCCGGATCTGCCTCAAAGCCCTCGCCACCATACTGATACAGGTAACCCAGATTGCTCATGGCCAGAACAATCCCCCTCCCAGCCGCCTCCCGGTACCAGTACTCCGCTTTACGCAGATCTACCCCAAAGCCCTCGCCACCATGATGATACAGGTGAGCCAGGAGGCACATGGCTGAAGCATCCCCCAGCACGGCCGCCCTAAGTAACCAGCACTCCGCTTTGCGCAGATCGACCGGAACGCCCTCGCCACCAAACCTGTACAAACGCCCCAGTTCTCTCAGACCGACCAGGTCGGCCCCCCCCCGGTCGGCCAGTAGCAGAGCAACATCGAGGTGCTTATTGGTAGCGGCCAGAGCCAGTGGTGTTTTACCCGGGCTCTGGCCCGCATCCACGTCCGCACCCAGGTTCAGCAGAACCCGGATGATCCCGATATCGCCTTGTTTTGCCGCATTGGTCATCTGCTGCTGCCAGCCCCCGGGCAAGGTCCGGTTTTCCAACAACATATCCTCAATGGCCCTTCGCCCGTAAGGGCACTCAAGATGATCCTTTCTCCAGCGATCAAGGCATTTAAAGTGGAATTTATGCCCGCAGGGCCTGGCTGTGGCGACGTACCTGCCCGCAAACTCGGGATTTTCAGGTCGGTAGAGATCATCGTGGCAGATCGGGCAGTTTGGGGGGGCAGTGGGTATGACTGCTGCAATGGACGAAACACGGTTCATCTAAGGTACCCCTTGCGTGTTTGGGTTGGTTACTCAGACCGGGTAGAACCCAAAAATATCCAGTACCAGGCTCTGAAAATCTCAATGATCATCAACGGGTCACATCTGTGCCGGGAATAATTGCAGCTTTGTGATTAACGCTTGTAGCTGATCTGTCGGGAAGCTCTCGTTAACACCGTTTTATGCCTCCAGCCCCGGATTCGCCTTCCGGGCAGGCGTGGTCGGGTTCATCAGGAAAGGCTTCATCAAACCCGCGTTTTTTAGCGGGTTGCGGTTCAGGGAGTTTTTTCAGGTTTCTCATGGCCGAGGCATCTCCCAGCCCAGCCGCCTTGAGAAACAAGGCTCTTGCCTGGGGCAGATCTACCTCAAAGCCCTCGCCACCATCCCTGTAAAGGCAGCCCAGGTTGTTCATGGCTGAAGCGTTTCCCAGCCCGACCGCCCTGAGCAACAAGCGTTTCCCTTGCTCCGGATTCGCTGGCAAGCCCTCGCCACCGTACAAATACAGGAGGCCCAGGTTGTTCATGGCCACAGAATACTCCAGCCGAACCGCTTCCAGGTACCAGTGCTCCGCTTTGCACAGATCTACCGCAAAGTCCTTGCTACCATGCTCATACAGGTAGCCCAGGTTGTTCATGGCCATAACATCCCCCAGCTCAGCTGCATTTAGATACCATCGTTCCGCTTCATGCAGATCTACCTCAAAGCCCACGCCACCATGCTGATACAGTAAGCCCAGGTTGTACATGGCTGACTCTTCATCCAGCCCGGCCGCCTTGAACAACAGGAACTTCCCTTGCTCCGGATTCGCTGGCAAGCCCTTGCCACCTTCCAAATACAGGAAGCCCAGGTTGTTCATGGCACCAGTATGCCCATGCTCAATCGCCTTTAAGTACCAGAGCTCAGCTTCGTGCAGATTGACCGGAAAGTCCTTGCCACCATGCTCATTCAGGTAGCCCAGATTGTACATGGATATGGCATCATCCAGTCTGGCCGCTTTAATGTACCATCGTTCTGCCTCACGGAGATCTACCGGAAAGTCCGCTCCACCTTGCTCATAGAGTTCGCCCAGGTTGTACATGGCAACAGTGTTATCCAGATCAGCCGCCTTTTGCAGCCAGTATTTTGCCTTGTGCAGATCTGCCGGAAAGCCCTCGCCACCATTGTTATACAGGAGGCCCAGGTTGTTCATGGCTAAGTCATTCCCCAGCATGGCTGCCTTCATATACCAGCGCTCCGCTACATGCAGATTTACCTCAATGCCCTCGCCACCATCCTGGAACAGATCCCCCAGCTTGCACAGACCGATCGGGTCGGGTCCTCCCCTGCTGGCCAGCAGCAGGGCAACCTCAAGATGCTTGTTGGTAGCGGCCCAGACCAGGGGGGAAGGCTCCCCTGGCTGGCCTGCACCCACGTCTGCCCCCCGGTTCAGCAGGGCACGGATGGTCCTGATATCGCCCTCCTTTGCTGCCGTGATCATCTGCTGCCGCCAGTCCGGGGGCAGGGTGAGGATTTCCAGCTCTACGGTCTCAATGACTCTGCGCCCCACGGGGCACGTCAGGTGATCATCGGTCCAGGTGGTAAGGCAGTTAAGGTGGAATTTATGTCCGCAAGGCCTGGCTATGGTGACGTGCCTGCCCGCAAATTCCGGGTCTTCAGGTCGGTAGAGATCATCGTGGCATATCGGGCAGATTGCATTCTCAGTGGGTATGGCTTCTGCCGGACTGGAGGGAATGCTGTCCATGTAAGAGACTTTTTCACTTACGTTTTCTGGGTTGGTTACTCAGACCGGGTAAACGCCAAAAAGATCCAATAACCAGGCGCTAAAAACTCAAAAAAAGACCTGCAGGATCCGATACCTGTCGTGTTTTCCAACGACCGCGATGAGCATGAAGATTTGTACCTTGAGAAAAGACGACGATCACCAAATAAAGCACCAGTCTTCAGCGCAATAGGGCGTCAGAAACACAGGCGTTGCCAGGGGGGGCGGGTGCAGGCCAGTGAGTCCACCGCCCCCTGACCGCTATGGACCCCGCCTTCAGAGGCTGTTGCAGGTTTGCTGCGTACCAGATAACCGGCGTACCCCATATCACTGGTCAGGGAGTGCCCATCCAGGTGCAGGGTGAACATGCCGATCTCACTGATCAGGTTATCTACCGGTTGTGCTTCACCATTTCGAACCACCAGTGCTTCATGAGAACGGTGTAGTGGATGCAGACGACGCATCAGTGACCAGGCCGAATACTCTTCAGACCTGAGGCTGCTCAGGCGAGGCAGGATATGATGGTCAAAAACACAGTGGCCGCCGCCTTCTCCCTGGTTCTTAAGCACCCAATCGTTGGGGTTCTGCCCGGCAAACCAATGGGCTGACTGATCATCCACTGGTCGCATCTCCCCCAGGAACGGCTTCACCTGTTGGGCCTCTGCCATTGTCAGGCCAAACCGGGTCAGCTGTTCTTCGTTCATGTCACAAAGCAGCATTTGTACCCGCTTACTGGTGGCCAGTTGCTGGCTAACGGTGGCGTTCACTGCCACCCGGTGCTGTTCAATAAGGATTCTGACCTTGCCCAGCTCGGAGCAACAGCGGACACCATCCAGATCATGGGCAACATAGTCGCAGTGTTGATAACCGGCCCGCAGGTAGATGGCATCGATACCGCCAAGCCCCTCCAGCAGCAGACGACTATTGTCTCCGGAAGTGAGCTGGTCGTATAGCTGGCGGAAGGTACGACGGACGGTTTTGACCCCCTCTTTCTGGATGGCTTCTTCCAGCAGGTGCTGGTCATAGACATTGCTTTCATCGGGCTGCACAACCATCAGGAACAACGGCTGGCTCTGTTCACCGGATTGGGAACGTACCATCGTCGCTGCGCCGGCAATACCCCTGGCCAGATGTTCTATGCCATGATTTGGAATCAGTTCAAGGTCATCTGCCTCGGACCAGGATTGAAAGGCCGCTGGCCACTGATACTGCAGATAATGGTGCAACTCATGGGCCCGTTGACCAAAAGGCCCCATACCGGCAGCAATGCCATTAAATTCGATCAGTTTCGGGCCAGACTCTGCATCGTCCATAAAGTCTGTGCGCATCAGCAGCATGGGCAGCCGTCTGGCAGGCTTGGTGCTGCTGTGGATGTTCTGGTGCAGCTCCAGCAGGCTGGCAAAAAAGACATCGCCACTGCACAGCGGCTCAATGGCATCCAGAAGAAAACCATGGTCTTCTGAAACACCGTGAATCAGCTTGCCCATCAATGGCACAATGGATTTCAACAATTCAAAGCGTTCACGCCCGATCAGGGTGGGGGCAAAGCTGAAGGCACAGTGTCGTGCAGAATCTTTGGCGGTTTTTACCGCCATGCCGTGCATCAGTGACCACTCAATGGCGTCCTGAACGGCATAGTTGATTTGGGTGTTGTTCATCAGTGAATCCTCAGCCAACAGAACCGGTACCGGGTTGACATCAGTTTAGAAATCCTAAAGGGAGAGTGATACTGATCTTAATGGTAGGCAGGTTAATGGTTGAAAAAATATTCGCTCCCGGCAGGAGCGAATATTCTTATCCGCTTTTATGCCGTTTCAACAGTCACTTTGAAGAAGATGGCATAAAACAGTGGAATAACCACCAGGGTCAGAATGGTGGCAAACAGCAGACCAAACATAATGGTCACTGCCATACTTTTAAAGAACGGATCAACCAATAGCGGAGCCACGCCCAGTATGGTGGTCAGGGCACCCAGCAACACCGGACGGGCACGGCTGAGGGCGGCATCAATAATGGCATGATACGCCGGTTTCCCAGCTTTGATTTCCACATCCGCCTGGTCCACCAGAACAATCGCATTCTTTACCATCATGCCGATCAGGCTTAAAAAGCCCAGTATCGCCATAAATTCGAAAGGCGTCTGGAAGATTACCAGCCCGATAGTGACGCCCACCAGTGCCAGCGGTGCGGTCAGCCAGATGACCAGGAGCTGGCGCAGGGCGTTGAACATAAAGATGACCGACAGGATCATGGCGGCAAAACCATAAGGCGCAGAAATCACCAGTCCTTCATTAGCGTCCCTTGAGGCTTTGTATTCACCATACCAGGTCAGCTGATAGCCGGGAGGCAGTTCAATCGCTTCGATTTTGCTGCGGATATTGTTGAATGCATCCGCCGTCAGGACACCGGGTGCCGGGTCGCCCTGTACAAGAATGGTAGGTACGCGGTCAATACGACGCAAGATGGCATCCTGATAGACGACATCGACTGAATCGATCAACTGACTCACCGGAATAAAGCGCTGCGCCACCTGACTGAACACTTCGGTATTTTCGATAGCCCGTTGATGGTTGCGTTCATCCTCGGGTGAGCGGACCACAATAGTAATCAGCTCATTACCCTCACGGTACACCCCGACGTTTCGGCCAGTCAGTGTCTGGGCAATGGCCTGATTGATCTCCGGTGTGGTCAGGCCGAAACGTTGCGCTTCTTCAGCTGCGTATACCGGACGCAGGACAGGTACCTGCTGGTGCCAGTCGTCCTGAATCGCAATCAGGTCAGGTTCATTCAGCATGATTGCTTTGGCCTGCTCAGCCAGTTGACGCAACACCTGACTGTCCGGACCCTGGAAACCGGCTTCGATCTTCTTGCCACCACCGCGGCCCAGCATAAACTTCCAGACTTTTATTGATGCGTCGGGGTATTTGGTGTCCAGTTCTGTTTGCAGTTCGCTCAATAACGGCGCAATTCGGGTGTAATCATCAATATCAATCAGCAGCTGACCGTAGCTTGGGTTCCGCGCCTCTGGCGAATAGGTCAGCATAAAGCGCAGTCCGCCGCCGCCAATAAAGCTGGTGATATTGGTGATGCCTTCTTTAGCTTTTACATCCTGCTCGATATCAGCAACCACTGCTTCGGTACGCTTGATATCGGAACCCTGTGGCAGATAGACGTCCACCACAAACTGTGCGCGTTGTGAATCAGGCATAAAGCCGGGAGGCACAAACTGCACACCCCAGATGGTTACTGCCATTGTAGCCAGTAGCAGTACTGCACTTACCAGACGATGGTTAATAACCCATACCAGCAGCGCTTTATAGGCCGTGATCATTCGACCTGGCTTTGGGGCCGCCTTGCTGGTATTCACTTTCATAAAGTCATGGCAGAGCATTGGGGTGACTGTGACCGCAAATACCCAGCTGAGCAGCATGGAGTAGAGGATTACCCAGAACAGTGAACCGGCGTATTCCCCCATATCCGACGGTGACAGACCAATGGCACTGAAGGCACAGATGCCCACAACGGTGCCGCCCAGCAATGGCCACTGACGCACGCACCGAATCGGATTGCATGGAAATCACATGCAGCTCGATGCCCAGTGGTCGCTGGTTTTCCAGTTCGGCAATCCGTGCCTTGACTGCATCGCCCATATCCACCACGTTGCCACCGGTGACATTGGAGATACCAAACCCAATGGCCCGTTCGCCGTTATAGCGCATCAGCATGGAGGCTGGTTCCCGGTATCCCCGGGTCACATCGGCAATATCGCCCAGGCGGAGTACGGCGTTGTTTTCACCAACGCCGACCTGCAAATTTTTCAGGTCAGTAAAGGAGTGTACGCTGGCGGAGGGAATCACTGGAATACGCATGGCATCAGTAGCAAGACTGCCAGCAACGGCCACCAGGTTCTGTTTTTGCAGTACCTGAAGGACTTTCTCTGCCGACAGACCGTACCTGGCCATCCGTTCACTGGATATTTCGACGAAAATGGTTTCCTGTTGTTCGGCCAGCGTGGCTGTTTTGGCTACGCCCGGCACCAGTACCAGCTCACGACGCAGGGTGTCGACGTAATCCTGCAGTTGCCGGTCACTGAACCCTTCACCGGTTACGGCAAAGAAGAGGGCATAAACATCGGCGAAATCATCATTAACGATGGATGGGCCGGCACCGGGCGGCAGTTGCCGTTGAACATCACTGATTTTCCGCCGCAGTTTGTCCCAGACCTGCTGTAAATCCCCGGAGCTTTTGGCAAATTCCAGCTGGATTTCAACGGTCACTTCGGACATGCCCTGTTTGGAGACGGACTTTACTTCCTTCAGCTCCTGCAGGGATTGAACCGCACCTTCGATCAGGTCCGTGACTTCATCGGATACTTCCTGGGCGGTGGCACCATTATAAGGCGTATTAATGACCGCCTGACGAATAACGAATTCAGGGTCTTCAAAGCGACCCAGTTTCAGGTAGCTGATATAGCCGCCGATCAGGGTCAGGGCGATAATCACCCAGACACTGGTACGTTTTGCGATGGTGTAGCGTGCAATATCCATGCATCAGACTCCAGAACTTTTCTGGGTGGAGCCATCAGCGTTTCTGATAAGAGAGCCATCAGCTTTTTTGATGAAAGAGCCATCAGCTTTTCCAGAGCCTTTCGTGGCTTTTTCAGCAGAGCTATCGGTATATGGGCGAACTTCCATGCCCTCTTTAAGGCTGGAGACACCGGCGATAATGACCCGTTCACCGGTGGTCAGGTGTTGTCTGATCTCAATGCGGTTGTTATTCAGGTTGCCCACTTTGACAAAACGTTTTTTCACCCGGTTGTCACTGCCAACCACCCAGACAAACTGGCCGCCCTGATTGTCCGGAACCACTGCCGTCAGCGGAACGGTGATGGTTGCCAGAGCGCCTTCCGCCCGGGTGCTGGACGCAGTGACTTTAACAGCCATGCCCGGCAGAACGCGGAAGCCCTTGAGGTCATTAAATCCGAATACCACCGGGTAAGTCTGGGAGACAGGCTCCGCTTCTGTTGCCCAGGTGCGTAAATCCAGTGGGAACAACTGACCGGGTACGGCGGATAATTCCGCATTGACTGTCGCCTGATTCTGCTCGGAAAGCATCATCTGATGGGGGAGGTTAATCACAACTTCCAGGTCACTCAGGTCATGCAGCACCAGCACTGGCGCATTGGCCTGGATCTGGATATGGTTGTCCACCAGTTTACGACCGATGATGCCGTCAAAAGGTGCTCTCAGCTCGGTGTACTCATGCTGTCGTTTTGCTTCATCGACACGGTTCCGGGCCAGATTGAATCGGGTGGTGATGGCGTCCAGATCACTTTTGGAAATCGCCCGGCTTTTGTCAAAAATCGCTTTGGCGCGATTATAGTCATCCTCTGCAAGAAGTAAACGTTTGAGTTTATAGTATGCTTGCGTTAAAAAAATGTAAACTTCGTAGTGTACTATGCGTATTGCTTTCTTTGCCCCCGTTCTTGTTCAGGGTTTGGAAATAGCAGAGCTTAACGTTGAACAAGCCGACGCAAAAAGTGAGAACAATACGAATAAAGCAAAATATTTTTCACGGCAAAAGTAATTGCTTATGTCCTTGTGTAGTCCAAAGCAATCTTACCAAAACTGAAATAACGACAAAAAGTCATCTAGCCTCCTAGTAGATGGTTTCAATGAGTTTGACTGGTTGTCGTGCCTCCACACTCCGTTCGTCCTGAGCCTGTCGAAGGACGGAAACTCCGGACTCTGATAGATCGTGCCAAGCCCCCTTAGTCCGCGCATCCTGAGCGGAGACGATGGACGCTCAGGGTGAACGGAGATTGTACACGTCAAACTCATTGAAACGATGTACTAGTGTATGCCTTTGTTTTTTACTCATACGACAATGGCGCTCTAAATATCTAACAGAGACAACATCTATTATGGAGTAAATTGTGCAACCATTTTCTTCAACTCATGTACCAATGTCAGATGTAACCAGCAATCCCTCCTTTAACGAACCAGCAAAAACAAATCCCTCTGGTACATTAGGAAAGTTTGCAGTTGCTGTCCAGTCAGGTATTACCACTTTTTTCAGTTCTCTCTCTCCCAATTATGTTCCTGAACATCAACGACAAACCAATCAGCCAACTGCCCCGGTTGTCAATATGCTGCCTGCTGAAAATAAAAACGACAAAACAAGTTTAGTGGCTGATGTCGTCCAGGGAGTTGGGCTGGCCAGCAAGGTACTTTCCTGCTGGGTACCCAATGTCAGTGAAGTGAGCGATGCGGTAGTAACACTCTGTTCTTCCTTTTCCCTGGCTCATAGCCTGGACAATATGGCCAAGTCGGGCAAGTCGGGTAAAGAGCCAACCAGCGGTTCGGAAAATGTGCCAAAACCCCATTCGCAAGAGATCACCAATAAACACCAGGAAGATGACAAGCAGGGCAAGCCGGTAAACGCTTCCAACACAACAAACAGTGTGTCCGGTCCGGCCATTGCAACCGTCACACTGATGGCGATGGATCGGCTAGCGGGTGCTGCGGCCCTGCCCGAAGAAGGAAAACCAGGGTCCAGGAACAACCCGATATGCGTGAATGGCAGTGAAATATGCGTGAATGGCAGTGAAATACTGGGCAAAATCGGTCAGGAAGGCTATCCCCCGAACGGTTCCTACCGTCAGACAAAAAGTTTCAGCCACAACAGCGGTGTGGCTATTGGTAGCGTGAGCACACCATTCACGGGGCGTTATGATGGAGGCGGTCATACCATCAGAGACCCACAGCGCTGCCTATTCAGCAAGCTTGGGCGTGGTGCCATCGTGCATGACCTGAATGTCGCCAATGGAGTTATCGAAAACAGTGATCGGTACTCAGCGGCACTGGCCTGTGAAATGGGTGAACAATCAACGGTTCGCAACATCCTTGTCGAGGATACCAGCATTATCAACAAGCGGGCTTCTAATCGTACCTCCACTGGCGTCATCACCGGACTGCAGCAAACAGACAGCCTGATTGAGTGCGCTGTTGTGAAAAACTGTTCGGTCACCACCTCTGAGCGTTACTCAGTTGCAGGTATCGGTGCTGGCAAGATGTCTGGAGAGATTGAGCATCTGGCAGTCACCGATAGTTGGGTACTAACCATGGGTGGCCTGGCTCATGCCGGGATTGGCGGCGGCCAAGTGTGCGGTGATATCCGGAACATAACGGTGGTAAAGAGCAGGGTCACTACCGATGGTAAGCATGCGAATGTCGCCATTGGTGGCGGGATGGTTGGTGGTTTCGGAACTCATTGCGAACCCGGGCTTGATGGTTCCGTCAATGATCTTGTTGCCCTGGACAGCTACGTTAGAACGGAAGGCTCCCGGGCCTATGCCGGCATTGGTGGCGGGATGGTGGCTGGTGAGGTCAGGGGGGGCATTGCCATTAACTGTAATGTTACAACGGCGAATAATAGGCGTGCGGGTATTGATTCCGGTTATAGTCATGGTAATAAAACAACGGAAATACGAACGTTGAACAGCTGGGTTAACGGTGACTTACAAAACTCTGACTCTGTATATTCACCCGAACTATGCCGTACCGTCGATTCCCGTTTAGTGAACGATGATTGTCAGCTAACTGACTCACTCACTGAAGACCATTGGTATCGGAATTGTTCAACATCTACTGCTTCATCTACTGCCTCATCTACTGACTCCGCACCTGCCCGTTCAACTGCTACCCGGCAACATAGCCGGTTCCTGCAGCCAGCTTCAGCCACCACCAATAAAACCGTGATGGCTGATACAACCTCACAACAACCGGCAATGACACAACTCAATGAAAAGGTAACGGCCGACACAACCAGCTCGCAGTCCAGACCAACTCTGACAAGCCAGGCCACCTTGGGCCAAAGGGCAATGACCAACACAACCAGCCCGCTGCCCGGTCCAACTCTGACAAGCCAGGCCCCTGTGGACCAAACGGCAATGGCCAGCCCGCTGTCCGGCCCAACTCTGACAAGCCAGCCCCCCGTGGACAAAACGGCAATGGCCAGCCCAACCAGTCCGCTGTCCAGCCCAACTCTGACAAGCCAGGCCACCTTGGGCCAAAGGGCAATGGCCAACACAACCAGCCCGCTGTCCAGCCCAACTCTGACAACCCGGGCCCCGCTCAACGAAATGGTCATGTCCAATACGGCCATTACAGGGCACACCATGACAACGCCGTTACCGACCATCAATGCCACGGTCACTACCACAGCACCATTGGCAATGGCTGCAATGACAACCACAGCACCAGTGACGGAAAACGGGGTGACGTTACCGGAAGCATCAGTGACATTTGCTGGCATGCCCCCAACAACGGTACTGCCCACCACCCCCCCACTGGTTACAATCCCGAACACCGGGCTGATCCTGGGTGTCAGCCTGGGTACAGCTTTCACGATCCTTGCAGGCATTGGTCTATACGCTTTCTACCAATACCACCGTCGGGGCGAGGCACCGAAACAAGCGGAACCCGAAATACCTTTGGAACCCTTAAACCAGCAGGCCAATAACTGATTGTATCCATTTATGAATGTTCTGCTGCCTGCATGGCTGGCTTGCAGGCAGCGGATTCCTCCTGGCAGCAGTGCTGGCTTTCTGCCTGTTTGAAACTGTGTTGACAACATTATGGAGAACAATACATGCAATCACATTTACCATTGAACGCTACTCTGACCGCCCCGTTCTTGTTCAGGGTTTGGAAATAGCAGAGCTCAACGTTGAACAAGCCGACGCAAAAAGTGAGAACAATCGAATAAAGCAAAATATCTTTCACGGCAAAAGAAATTGCTTATGACTTTATGTAGTCCAAAGCAATCTTACCAAAACTGAAATAATGACAAAAAGCCATCTAGCCTCCTAGGTGTATGCCTTTGTTTTTTACTCATACGACAATGGCACTCTCAATGTATAACCGAGACAACATTTATGGAGTAAATTGTGCAGCCATTTTCTTCAACTCATGCACCAATGACAGATGTAACCAGTAATCCCTACCTTAACGAACCAGCAAAAACCAAACCCACTGGTACATTAGGAAAGTTTGCAGTTGCTGTCCAGTCAGGTGTTACCTCCTTCTTCAGCTCTCTCTCTCCCAATTATATTCCTGAGCATCAACGACAAACCAGCCAGCCAGCTGCACCGGTTGCCAATACGCTGCCTGCTGACAATAAAAACGACAAAACAAGCCTGGCGGATAGTGTCGTCCAGGGGGTTGGGCTGGCCAGCAAGGTACTTTCCTGCTGGGTACCCAATGTGAGTGCAGTGAGCGATGCGATAGGAACCATCTGTTCTTACGTTTCTCTGGCGAATAGCCTGGATAATATGGCCGTGTCGGGAAAGTCTGGTAAAGAGCCAGCCAGCGGTTCAGACAATGTGTCAAAACACCATTCGCAAAAGGTCACTGATAAAAAACAGGAAGATGAAAAGCCAGACAAGCCGGTAACCGCTTCGGGCACAGCAAAACGTGTATCAGGTCCGGCCATGGCAACCGCCACCCTGATGGCGATGGACCGGCTGGCGGGTGCTGCGGCCCTGCCTGCAGAAGGCAGACCCGGGGCCTGGAACAACCCGATACCCGTTGAGGATAGCGCAACACTGGGCAAAATCGGCCGTAACGATAGCTATCCCCCGGACGCTCATTATCAGCAGACTCGAAGCTTCAGCCATAACACCAGTGTTCCGGTTGGCAGTGACAGCACCCCATTTCAGGGCCATTACGACGGTGGGTGCCATACCATAAGCGATCTGCAGGACTGTTTGTTCGGTGAACTCGGGTCCGGTGCCGACGTTAAGAACCTGCGTATTGCCAATGCCACCATTGATCAAACCGGCAAGCAGCACTCTGCCGTATTGGCCTGTAAAATGTCCGGTGGCTCTGCGGTCAGTGATGTCCGGATTGAACATGGCAGCGTGGCAACCAGGCAAGGGGTAATATCCTCAGAGTCGGTCAGTACCGCCGGGGTAATTACCGGGCTACAGGGTAAAAAGAGCGTTCTGAAAGACATTGAGATTGTTAACTGCTCAGTCACTTCTTCAGGGCGGAACACAGATACCGGAGCCGGGGGAGGATGGGTTGATGGTAATATCGAGCGCTTGACCGTTAGAGACACTCAGGTTACCAGTGCAGGGGCTTATTCTCCAGCAGGCATAGGTGGTGGCCTGGTCACTGGCGAGATAAAACAACTCACCGTAGTCAACGGTCAGGTTACAACGACGGGAACCAGCGGGCATGCTGCCATTGGTGGTGGGCAGGTTGGCAGGGTGTTTCCGCCTGTTGCTGGCAAGGTCAGTGAACTTGTTGCCCTGAATAGCCGGGTCAACATAGAAAATGATCACAGCTTTGCTGCTATTGGCGGTGGCCTTGTAGCTCAGCAAAGTGAGATCAACGGCATAACGGCTATCGACTGTTCTGTTTCAGCCAGTCAGAACCTTTCCTGGATTGCGATTGGTGCCGGTTGGAACATGGGGCAAGTTGCTGATACCACCGCAGTGAACAGTTCAGTCACCGGGCGTTTTGCAGATATTGGGAAGGCACTCGGTTCAGGCAGCGAGAAGGGGACCGCCTCCCTGAACAGCCAGGTTAATGGTGAATTGAAAAACTTTGGCAATGTTACCTTACCCGGTTTATGTCGTACGGCTGATGCACGTTTTGTGACCAGTGATTGTCAGCTGAACCCTGATTCACTCACCGGAGATCATTGGAACTGTTCAAGCTCCACTGCTACTTCGGCCCCGGTTCCTCAGCCAACGACATTACCCATCACGGAAACCGTGACAGCAAATCCAATCACACAACCAGCAACCGATGCACTGACAACGCCGACAACCATGCATAAAACAGCGCTGTCCCATACCACCACACCGCTTCCTGGCAGCAAACCATTGACCGGAACGTCGGCTGCACCGGACAGTCCGATACTGGTCGCGGATAGCGAAACACTGGGCAAAATCGGTCAGCCAGGCTATCCCCTGGACGGTCACTACCTTCAGACAAAAAGTTTCAGCCATAACAACAGTGTGACCATTGGGAGCTGGAGCACGCCATTCAAGGGGGATTATGATGGGGGGTGTCATACCATCAGTGATCCGGAGGGTTGCCTATTCGGCAAGCTTGGGCGTGATGCCATTGTGCATGACCTGCATGTCGCCAATGGAGCCATCGAAAACAGTGATCGGTTCTCAGCGGCACTGGCTTGTGAAATGGGCGAACAATCAACGGTTCGCGACATCCTTGTCGAGGATACCAGCATTATCAACGAGCGGGCTGCTAATCTTTTTAGTCGTACCTCCACTGGCGTCATCACCGGACAGCAGGAAACAGGCAGCCTGATTGAGGGCGTTGATGTGAAAAACAGTTCGGTCACAACCACTGGCAACTTTTCCCCGGCCGGCATTGGCAGTGGTACGACCAGGGGACAGATGAAGAATATGAATGTCGCAGACAGTCAGGTCACCACCTCTGGCCGTTACTCAGATGCGGGTATCGGCGCTGGCAGGATGGCTGGACAGGGTGAGCATCTGGCAGTAACCGATAGCCGGGTAGAAACCCGGGGTAGCCATTCTAATGCCGGGATTGGAGGGGGCAAAATCACCGGGGATATTGAGCATCTGACGGTTCTGTCAAGTAATGTCAGCACTGATCAGTTCTCATCCGATGCCGGCATTGGCGGCGGTGAAGTGGCCGGTGATATCCGCACCATGACGGTGATCAAGAGCCATGTCACCACCAAAGCTCCCATAGCTTATGCAGGCATTGGTGGCGGACAGGTTGGCATGAGGCCCAGTCTTAGACCTTTTGGCGGCGGAGGCCAACTTATCAGGGGTTCCGTCAATGATCTCGTTGCCGTGGACAGCCACGTAAGGACGGAAGGCCGTTTGGCACATGCCGGCATTGGTGGCGGGGTGGTGAATGATGAGGTCAGAGGGATCAGCGCTATTGACTGTTCTGTTTCAACGGCGGATGGGAGTGGGGGTATTGGTGCCGGTCGTAAGGCCGGCAGTACAGCGGATATACGATCATTGAACAGCCAGGTTAATGGTGAGCTGGAAAACTTTGGCTCTGCAGATTCATCCGAATTATGCCGTACCGCTGACTCCCGTTTTGTAACCGATGATTGCCAACTCACGTCGGGCTCACTCACTGAAGACCATTGGCATTGGAACTGTTCAGCAACATCTATTGCTGCTACACCTGCCCATTCACCTGCTGTCCGGCAATATAGCCCGCAGACAGCGGCATCCTCGACCAATAACCCTGCGATGGCTGATACAACCTCACAACAACCGGCAATGACATCACTCAATAAAACGACAATGGACAGCACAAGCAGCCTGCTGTCCAGCCATACTCAGACTACCCCGGCACCATACAACAAGACGACAATGGACAGCACAGTCAGCTCGCTGTCCAGCCATACTCTGACCACCCCGGTACCATTCAATAAAACGGCAATGGACAGCGCAACTAGCCCGCTGTCCAGCCATACTCAGACTACCCCAGCAGCATTCAACAAAACGGCAATGGACAGCACAGCCAGCATGCTGTCCAGCCATACACAGACCACCCCGGTGCCATTCAACAAAGCGACAATGGACAGAACTACCAGCCCACCGTCCAGCCATACTCAGACTACCCCGGCACCACTGGGCAAAACGGCAATGGCCAACACAAGCACTCCGTTGTCCAGTCCTGCTCTGACCACCCCGGCATTGCTCAACGAAATGGTAATGTCCAATACAACCATTACAGGAAACACCATCTCAACGCCGTTACCGTCCATCAATGCCACGATCACTCCCACAACACCATTGGCAACGGCGGCAATGACAACCTCAGCACCAGTAACGGAAACCGTGGTGACGTTACCGGAAGCATCAATGACATTCTCCGGCATGCCCCCGGCAACGGCACTGCCCGTCACGCCTGCACCATTGGCTGGAACCATCAGTACCTGGGTTGTCCTGGGTGTCAGCCTGGGTACCGCTGTCACGATCCTTGCGGGCATTGGTCTATGCGCTCTCTACCAACACTATCATCGTCGGGACGAGGCACAGCAACCAGCGGATCCTGAAATACCTTTGGAACACTTAAATCAGCAGGCCAATAACTGATTGTATCCATTTATGAATGTTCTGCTGCCTGCATGGCTGGCTTGCAGGCAGCGGATTCCTCCTGGCAGCAGTGCTGGCTTTCTGCCTGTTTGAAACTGTGTTGACAGCATTATGGAGAACAATACATGCAATCACATTTGCCATTGAACGCTACTCTGACCGCCCCTGCCGAAAACCCGGGAATTGCCTCGACAACCCAGTCTGAACCTGTGGGCAAATCCGGGAGGTTTGCCGTTACCATTCGATCAGGCATCACCTCTTTCTTCGCTTCGCTGTCGCCGGCTTATGTCCCCGAAAACCTGCAGCAACCCACCCTGATCAGCCAGCCCGTAACAGTGGATGTAATGAACCCGGCCGATTCCGATAATAAAAGCGGCAGGACAGGTTCGATGACCGATATCGTCCGGCAAGTTGGACTGGCCAGTAAGGTAGCTTCCTGCTGGATACCTTCCGTCAAGGTTGTCAGCGATGCAGTCAGCACCCTCTGCTCATCTGTTGCCCTGAGTCAGGATTTGCACAGCATGATGGCCACAGAAGCATCAGGACGAAAACAGAACAGACCGGTCAACCGTTGCGGAGGCAGCATGTCCGGCCCCGCTGCTGCGACCCTGGCAATGGTTGCCCTGGACAGGCTTTCCGGTGCGGCGGCTGTCCCCTCTGCCGGGACATCACCAGGCTCACCGGACAATCCGATACCGGTTGGTGATAGCGAAACCCTGGGCAAAATTGGTCAGGAGGGCTACCCCGCTGACGCTTACTACCGCCAGACAAAAAGCTTCAGCCATAACAGCAGCGTGTCAGTGGGTGATGATGATCATCCGTTCACCGGCCATTATAACGGTGACTGTTATACCATCAGTGATTCCCGTCGCTGCCTATTCCACAAGCTAGGGCATTATTCCGAGGTCCGCGACCTGCGCGTGGCCAATGCCAATATCAATAATACGGATAAGTCCTCAGCGGCACTGGCCTGTGAAATGGAGGGAAAATCAACGATACGCGATGTCCGGATAGAGGATAGCCGTATCATCAATAGCAGAAAATCTGCACGGTCTGACTCAACGTACACCGGAGTCATTACCGGGCTTCAGCAAGAAGGCAGCCAGATTGAGAGAGCCGAGGTGAAAAACAGTTCGGTCTTAACCTCAGGGAACTATTCCCCGACCGGTATCGGCGCTGGTAAGACCCGGGGTGAGATGAACCACCTGAACGTGGAGGGGGCTCGGGTCACAACATCAGGTTTAAACTCAGATGCCGGTATCGGCGCTGGCGAAATGGAAGGACAGATTGAGCGGCTGACGGTTTCGGACAGCCAGGTGGAAACCCGGGGCATCGAGGCGGATGCGGGGATTGGTGGGGGGGAGGTCGATGGTGATATACAACATCTGACGGTGTCGGGGACCAATGTCAGCACCCACAAACCTGGGTCAGATGCCGGCATTGGCGGAGGAATGGTAACCGGTAAAATTAATAACATGACGGTGGTGAAGAGCCGGGTCACTACCAATGGCAACCGGGCTTATGCCGGTATTGGTGGTGGGCAGGTTGGCCACACCCTGCCCGGGCCTTTTGGCGGAGGCAAACTTCTTAAGGGTTCCATCAATGACCTGGTTGCCCTGGACAGCCACGTGAGAACCGAAGGGAATGCCGCCTCTGCCGACATTGGCGGCGGGTATGTGCATGACCGGGTCAACGGAACCAACGCAGTGAGCTGCACGGTCTCAGCCGGTGGCAGGGGCGCAAATGATGGTGCTGCCATTGGTGCAGGCTACAACGCTGGCGAGGTGATCAATACCCGTGCAGTGAACTGCACAGTCACCACGGAGACTGGCGCTAATGCTGGCATAGCTGACGGTGGTGTTTTTAGAGGCGCTGTGATCGGGGATGTCCGGTCACTCAACAGCCTGGTTAACGGTGAATTGGTCAATGTTGGGAATCTGACGATGCCGGGTTTATGCCGTACTGCCGACCCTCGTTTAGTTACCAGTGATTGTCAGGTGCATCCGGATCCTGTTATGGATAACCTCTGGAACTGCTCAACAACGCCATTGATTGCGGAACGAGGGTCTGTCTGGAAACCCATTTCGATAAACGACAGCAAAACGTTCAATAAAATCGGCCTGGATGCTGATTATCCAGCCAATGCCTACTACATCCAGACCGGTGATCTGGATGGCTCTGAGCTGAATTATGATAAAACTGTCGTTTTTTCCGGCCATTATCATGGACAGGACCGTATCACTGATCAGCAAACAATGTGTTTATTCCGGGACCTTCGGGGCAGCGTTAACAATCTGCAAGTGGTTAATGCCCGGGTATCGGCAGAAAACGAAGCCGCTGCGGTGGTCGCCTGTACCATGGATGACACCAGCCGTATCGGGAATATCAAGGTTGCCAACGCCAGCGTAACCATTCACGGTGATTCCCCGGCTGCGGGGGGGATTATTACGGCACAACAACTCAGCAGGGAAAGCCGCATTGAAAATATTGAAGTACACAACTGCACCGTTGAAACAAGGGGGAGAGACCAGCTTGCCGGTATGGTCGCGGGTGAGATCCGGGGGCAGGTTGATGACGTTACGGTACAAAATAGCCGGATAAGTACACAAGGTTACGAAGCCCATGGGGGGATCGGAGGTGGGCTTATTGAGGGCAAACTCAGCCATGTCACGTCGGTATGTAATAACGTGGAAGTCTCTGGCCCTGAGGCTTTCGCCGGCATTGGCGGTGGCCAGATTGATCCTCTGGGTGAAGTCCGTGACCTGACGGCGATTAACAGCACCGTAAGAACCATGAGCGACGGTGCCAATGCCGGAGTTGGTGCCGGATCCATAAGCCATGCCGGGGAAGCAAACAATATCACTGCACTGAACTGCCGGGTATTCACCATGGGCAACGGTGCTAATGCCGGAGTCGGTGCCGGTAAAATTGAGCGCTATGGTGAACTCAATGCCATAACCGCTGTAAACAGCGAGGTGATTGCGGTTGGTAGAAATAGCAGTGCCGGTGTCGCTGCCGGCTATGCTGCCAGCGGGTTTGCAGATAAATCCGATGCGAGATTGACTGATATCCGCACCGTAAACACCCGGGTTAATTTTCAGAGCAGCAGTGATACCAATATCAGCGCCGATACACTCTGTGCCTCAGCTGACCAGCGTTTTGTCAGCTCCGATTGCCAGCTCAGTTCATCATTACCCGATGGCACATGCCCAATAACAACACCGATGACAACATTTACGGGTATGCCTTTAACCCTGCCCACATCATCAACAATAGCTGCGGCTGCACCTGCCATTGCAACAGGCCTGAGCACAGGCGCAATTGCCGGTATTGCCGTCGGCGTTACTGCCGTGGTTGCCGTGGTCGGTCTTGGTGGTGTGTGTCTCTATCGCCATTATCATCGGAGAAAAGAGTTTGATCCACAGCAACTGCTGCCATTGGATGATATATAGTTTCTCAAAAGGCTATTTTCGGATGCCAAACTGCTATTGGAAATTTCAAACTTCCCTTGAGTTAGCCCGTTCTCAGGGAGTAGGCTTGCAATAAGAATAAACCAGTGTGAAGCCACGCTGCTGACAAAACGTGCTGCTGACAAAAGCGGTAACAAAAGTGGTGACAAAATCTATGACCGATATTATTACAACAGCCCGCGACCAACTGCTGACTCCAGCCAATATCGGCGACAGTGAACTCAGCAGGATTCTGGATAACATTCTGGGGCACAATGTGGATGCCGCTGACCTCTATTTTCAATCCATGCGCCATGAGTCCTGGGTGCTGGAAGATGGCATCGTTAAGGAAGGCAGTTTCAATGTCGACAGCGGGGTTGGTGTTCGCGCCATGAGTGGCGAGAAGACCGGTTTTGCCTACTCCAATGAAATTATCCTCCCGGCACTGGAACAGGCTGCCGGTGCTGCCCGAAGTATTGCCCGGGTCGGCCAGCAGCAGCAGGTTCAGGCATGGCAGCGCAGCCAGCCACTGTCGCTCTACGGAACCGCCAACCCTCTGGACTCTTTAACCAGTGAAGATAAAGTTGATCTGCTAAAAAAGCTGGACCAGGAAGCCCGCAAGGCGGACCCCAGTGTCAAGCAGGTGACGGTGAGTCTGGCCGGTGTCCATGAGGTGGTGCTGGTAGCCGCCTCCGATGGCACGCTGGCGGCGGATATTCGCCCGCTGGTTCGTTTGAATGTCAGTGTTATTGCTGAAAAAGAAGGGCGTATTGAGCGCGGGTCGGCCGGAGGCGGCGGCCGGGGTGACTACCTTCAGTTCCTGCTCAACGACACCGGCCTTGAGTATGCCCGCAAAGCCGTGCGTCAGGCGATGACCAACCTTGAAGCAGTGGCCGCTCCGGCAGGCACCATGCCGGTGGTATTAAGCGCTGGCTGGTCCGGTGTGCTGCTGCACGAAGCGGTAGGACATGGACTGGAAGGTGACTTTAACCGCAAAGGGTCGTCTGCCTATGCTGGCCGGATTGGCGAACGGGTAGCTTCTCCACACTGTACCATTGTTGATGACGGTACGCTGGGCGGTCGTCGTGGTTCCATGAATATGGACGATGAGGGCGTACCCACAGAAAGCACCGTCCTGATTGAAAATGGCATTCTCAAAGGCTATATGCAGGATAAGCTGAACGCTCGTTTAATGGGTGTTGCACCGACCGGTAACGGACGACGTGAGTCGTATTCTCACCTGCCCATGCCAAGGATGACCAATACTTATATGCTGGCTGGCAAGCATGACCCGGAGGAGATTATCAGTACCGTTAAAAAAGGCATCTATGTGGAAAACATGGGCGGTGGTCAGGTGGATATTACCTCCGGCAAGTTTGTGTTCTCCACCAGTGAGGCCTGGTTGATCGAAAATGGCAAAAAGACCGTGCCAGTCAAGGGCGCAACCCTGATCGGTAACGGCCCTGATGTGATGAACAAGGTGTCCATGGTCGGCAGTGACCTGGAACTGGACCCCGGTGTCGGGGTCTGTGGTAAGGATGGTCAGTCTGTTCCGGTGGGTGTTGGTCAGCCGACGTTGAAGATTGATGAAATTACCGTGGGTGGTACGGCTTAGGAATTGTCTGGAAATAACTTCCCTATTTTCATCGCCCGACTCCGTTCGGACTGAGCTTGTCGAAGTTCGGTGGCACGACCCTTCGATACTTCGACAAGCTCAGCACTCAGGGTGAACGGAAATCGGGAACTTATTAAAAGACAATTACTTAATATTCTCTGCGGATTGTGCCCATCGTTTCAGTCAAAAACGGTGGGCAATTCGCGTTTATTTTTGTGTTCCAGTAATAATTGGATATCTTCCGGCAAGGTTCTTCCCCTGGAAAGCTCCGGCAGATCGTCAATATCAAAAAAACCGATATCGGAAATTTCAATATTCTCTTTTGGGGCTCCACCGGTCAGTTCGCAGAGAAAAATCAATTTGTAGATATGATAGGGGCTTCGTGGGCGGTAGGGGTGTTGCTGGGTATCCCGAACAGCGACCAGCTTTAATGCCCTGGCGGTATAGCCGGACTCTTCCACAATTTCCCGCTCGACCCCATAAGCGGGAGGTTCACACACATCACCCCAGCCTCCGGGCAGCGCCCAGCGCCCATCAGAGCGCTCTTTGACCAGCAGTATTTTATTATCGAGGAATACGCCGCCACGGAGGTCAATCTTCGGGGTGGCATAACCATGATCCGGCAGAAAGTAGTCGTCCACTTTTGCTGTGGGGGCTCCGGTCAGCAGTGCGGTCATATCGTGGGCAATAGCCTGTAATTGGTGATATCGCTCAAGGTCAAATTCACCTCTGGAGAAGGTGAGCCCGTTCTGGGCAATGGCCCGGATCTTTTCTGCCCAGTCGATCCATGGATTGTTATCCGGGGCATTTTTTTTCAGATCAACGTCAGGTTTATCAACCATCACCGGCTCCCTTTTACCTATTAATCAGCTGTTCTTCTGTTGGTGTTGCTCTGCACTGTCGTCAGGTCCTAATAGAATAGCCATGTTCCGCCACTGTCTGGAAGATTCCATCATGATTTTAATAAACATGGTCAGTGGAACGGAGAGAATCATCCCTACAGGCCCTAACAGCCAGCCCCAGAAGATCAACGACAGAAAGACGACCAGGGGCGACAATCCCAGCCCTTGTCCCATAACGTTAGGCTCAATGATATTGCCGATAAACACGTTTATCGCCAGGTAGCCCGCCAGAACCAGCATGGCATCGCCATAGCCAAACTGCAGCAGTGTCAGCAGAATACCGGGAATAGCCGCCACGATGGAGCCGACATTAGGGATAAAGTTAAACAGAAAAGCGACCAGCCCCCAGAGCACATAAAAGTTCACCCCTTTCGCCCAGAGCATGGTGCCAACCAACAGGCCAGTGATCATACTGATCAGCGTTTTCAGGGCCACATAACGGTTAAATGAGTGGAGAAAACGACGCATGCTCTGTAACTCATGGTCCGGGGATGACAGTGCCAAGCGCAGCTTGCCCGGCAGCAGCGGAGCTTCCAGCAGCATGAAGATGGCGGCGATTAAAATCAGCAGGGCAAAACTCATGGTGCTGCCGAGTTTGCCAATCATATTGGTCAGCAGACTGACAAGCGCCGATGGGTCAAAGGAGTCCATAAAGGTTTTCAGGTCAACACGGATATTTTTCTGTGCTAAAAAGGCCTGAGTCCTGTTAAACGACTCAGTCAGCTGTTCACGATACCCGGGCAGTGCAGCGGTAAACTCCTGAACCGTGCTGGCAACATTACCCAGGAATAACAGGGCGAAGATGACAAAGGCCGTTAAGGTGAACAGGATTCCGACGATTCGCGGGACTCTGAACCGCGCCAGCAAGTCAACCACAGGATTGGCCAGCAAGGCAAGCAGGGCAGAAAGCAGCAGGGGAATAACCAGTGTGCTGCCCAGCTTGATCCCCGTTATGATGATAATCAGTGCTGCCAGCCCCTGAAATATATGGCGGACATGTGTCGTTTTGATGCCCCGCATCAGGTTAACCTCGAGGATAATAATGGAGAGATTCAGTCGATTTCATCATAGTTAACCCAGGCGTGCTATTGATGAAAATGCTATTTATCAGGGCCTGTCAGCCAAGATACCTTTCTTTCAGGTGTTGTTGGAAATAACTGGCCGTTAATGGCTCGCCGGTCGCCCTGGTCATCAGTTCTGCCGTGGAATACTGTCGTCCCTGTGACCAGATGTTGTTTTTCAACCAGTCAAAAATGGGTGAAAGGTTACCCTGTTGAATCAGCTCTGCAATATCCGGCATGGTTTTTTTCCGGGCGGCAAACAGCTGGGCTGCGACCATGGCTCCAAGGGTGTAGCTCGGGAAGTAGCCGAACGACCCCATGGGCCAGTGAATATCCTGCATGCAGCCATTCTTGTGATCACCGGCTACATCCAGGCCCAGGTAATCCTGCATTTTCTGCTGCCAGAGTTCGGGGATATCACCCACCTCGATGTTCCCTTCAATCAGGTCTCGCTCGATTTCATAGCGCAAAATAATATGAGCCGGGTAGGTGATCTCATCCGCATCAACCCGGATAAAGCCCGGACGAACCCGTTTGTAGATTTTTTCCAGATTATCCAGTGCCATGGCGGGCTGTGACGTGCCAGCGCAGAGGTGTTTGACGATCAACGGCTGGATCAGCGACAGGAATTCGCTGCTGCGGCCCAGCTGCATTTCAAAGAACAGGCTCTGTCCTTCATGGATTCCCATGGAGCGGGGGAGGGCAATGGGGAGTTCACGGTTCTGTTCCGGCAGATTTTGCTGGTAGCGGGCATGGCCGGTTTCATGGATGATGCCCATCAATGCTTCTACAAAATTATCTTCTTTATAGCGGGTAGTCATCCGGACATCTTCGCTGACACCACCACAAAATGGGTGAGTACTTACGTCCAATCGGCCATGGTCAAAATCAAAGCCGAGCAGCTGCATCACCTCCAGTCCCAGCGCCTTTTGCCTGTCGATCGGGAAGGGGCCTTCAGGCTGAATGATGCTCACCGAAGACTGGCGATCCAGGGCATCCTGAATATAGCCAGGCAGCCAGGTTTTCAGGTCACCAAACAGCTGGTCAAGCTCCCGGGTATTGACGCCGGGTTCATAAAGCTCCAATAGGGCGTTGTAAGGGGAAACATGGCTTTTTTCTGCCCGAACAGCCGCTTCCTGGCGGGAAAGGTTAACCACCTCTTTCAGATTCCTGGCAAAACCCGGCCAGTCATTTGCAGGCCGCTGGCTGCGCCAGGCATGTTCACAGTTTGTGGATGCAATGGTTTTGGCTTTCACCAGATCATCAGGAATGGCACTGGCCTGTTGCCATTCAACCGCCATCTCTCTAATGGAGCGGATGGTGTCCGGGTTGGTTTCCTGAGCCTGTGCTTCTTGCAGCCAGGCTGCCACTTCAGGTGCCGTCAGCAGCTTATGCAGAAGGGTGTTCAATTCCGCCAGCGCTGCACCACGGGCCTGATTGCCGCCGACAGGCATCATGGCGGCCTGGTCCCAGCCAGCGATAGCTCCCAGATGGGAAAGGTGATACATCTGCTGGAATCGGCTCACCAGATTCTCATAAGCAGTGGTCATCGTTGAACTCCATACACGTTATTATGAGGTCCATTGTATGACGTGATAGTTCACAGGGACAGGCTGCTTTTCTCAATTGATAAAAAAGCCGATAAAAAAAGCCGGTAACAAAGGCCGCCACCGGGAGGTTAAGGAATAGTCCTTGAATAATTTACACATTTCGGAGCCTCCGAACTCCGTTCGTCCTGAGGCTGTCGAAGGGCGTTAACTCCGAGGCATGATAGATTGTGCCAGGCACCCTTCGACTCCGCTCAGGATGAACGGAGAGTGAGTTCTAAATGTCGGAATTATTTAAGGACTTTTTTCTCAGTGATTTGAGGCGTATATAACTGTTCGTTGTTGATCTGGCCTGGTTCAGGTTGCACAGAGATGGAACAAAAAAGGCTTTACGTTGTCCGTATTGAGAGATATCCGCGATTCTAAAGGGGTATTGGTTATGGACAATGTACAGCCTTCTGTTGTCAGTGTACCTGGCGTGGTAAGTGGTGAAAATCAATTACCGGCAGCAGCCATAGCCAATCATGCCAGCAAGACCATTGGCTCCGGCGGTTCTTTGGCCGGGATACCCTGCAGTTCGAATACTATCAAAAGCAGAAAAAATGCTCCGGTGGAATACTCTGCTAAAAAAATACCGGAGAAAAGCCTGACTGAAAGAAAGGTTAACCTCCATGAAGAACCATCCAGGGTAAAAAGTTATTCGGAATTAATGTCTTTTTATCTTGAGAATCTCAAACATAAGGAGTTTTCCTACGATCTTGCAGGCTTTACACCAAAGTCAACGGAAGATCTCAAGATGATGGAGTCTTTTCGAGCGGATATTGCTCGTTTTGACAAGATGGTGAGTGATGAAAGACCGAAGCTGCGTAAAATAGGCGGTGACCGAACAAGCGCAAGACAAAGCTATGAATGCCTCAGAGAGCAGCTGTTTAATTTGAAACATAAGTACTTTATTTTGTGCTTCCAACGCTACAAGCCTGTATCCGGGATAGTGTTAGTGTTACAGATGGTATCGTCATTGCGTCTTGGTGATGAGCCCGCCATGCACCAAAAAGTCAAACGTCTCACCAGTAAGTATTGCCAATGCGTCGGTGATCTTGGCATGGAGTTATACTGGAACGCTGTCTGTAGTGATCGTCTGGCACAGCACTGGCAGGTTTTTATGTCACAATCCATGGAATTTCTGAATGTCTGTGCCGATCTGGCCACTATGCATCAACAACTCCCGAAACATCATCAGGAAAAATTTAAAGGGTTTCCTGACTCAGCATCCCGTCTCTGTACAACTGTCAGTTTGTCTCTGATCATAATCCTGGACGATGCTGTTAATCACTATGCACAGCTAGAGGACAAAGATGACCTGCATCGTGGGTTGGGTTCTGATGTTACAGGATTGAGCAAATGGTTAAATTCAGAATCAAACAATTCAGACCTGTTCAAGTGCTATGAAATTCCCCAGGTGATACAAATGATCAGTGCTTCACTGTGTATTGGCGAATTTGTCTCAGCGCGCAAGCTGTTAAGCGGGTTCATCAAATTGATTGATGGCAAAATTGATGGCATAAATGCTGACCTGGACGATACCGAATGGTTGTTTTATCTCGCCTCGAAGGCGTTATCGTGCCTGGTTTGCATCAAATTGCCAGACATTGGCAATGATGAACTTAAAAATATCGAAACAATCAAAAAGTTGTTAAAAGAGGTAATGCAAAAGGCTGAGCAGATGTTTTCCCTGTCTGCAGCTGAGTGCTCAGAACTCGATGAGTGTTTTCAAAGATTCGTAGAAGGACCCTGCAGAGACGTTTTATTGATGCACGCCCTGAGGGGACAAGAATCTGCCAGGCAAATAAGCCGTCTGATCAGTGGAGAAGAATCTGGGAAAACCAGGGAAAAGCGGGAGATCAGGGGGAAGCTGAAACGAAAAATGGCCAGGGGCTATGGTTACCAGAAACCGGTGGAGTTAAAAGCACCTGTACCCGCTGCCCAGTCGACAGCCCGGCAAGATTCACAAACCCCACCAAGGGAAACATCTTTGCCACAGGGGGTGCAGGATGCAGTAAAAGCGTTTATTGCTGATCGACCAATGGCTGAGGTCACGGCAATGATTCAATCAGTGGTTGATGATCCCGAGAGTACGCCTGTGGTTAAGGCTGAGTCTTATTTCGCTCTCGCTGATATGCTTGACAGAAAAATGAATAGAGAATTCAACCGGATTATCTCTCAAACGTCCTTCATTTATTCCTATGGGCAGTTAATACGAGCAGGTGTGATGCCGTCGTCCGCTTTGGGTGTGGCATTCAAAAAGGCCATTCAGGACGTTACTGATATAACGAAGATTTGTGGTTGGCTTGATAGTGTCAATGATGCGCTGAGCACCTTGTCGGGATTAATTCTTCGTACTGATGGGCTGGACAGGGATTTTCTGGATGAGCTGGCATCTTTGCATGAGCGTCTCAGGGCAGAGGTAGGGCTGGTTAGTGAGATTGAAGCCACTTTTGATGAGATAAAAAGCATCTGGAGTGACCGGTTCCAGTTTTTGAAAAGAAACAACAAGCTGCCAAAGGGTCGAAGAAAACCTGTACAAGATCGGCAAGATCAATCGCAAATGGCCACCTTCGATCTGCCAAAATTGCTAGAGGTCTGGGGTAAACTGACAAGGCAGGTAAACCCGTTGAAAATAACACTGGAAAAAACCGGGGAGGATATAGACAGGCATCGTATTTCCAGACTGGCAGACTGTGAGCAATGGGAGGCTGGCGGTGATGATGATTCCTCACTTGCTGCCAATGAAGATTCCTCACTTGCTGCCAATGAAGATTCCTCACTTGCTGCCAATGAAGATTCCTTACTTGCTGCCAATGATGACCCAGAGGTGCCTTCTGCGCTTGTCAGGCAGGAGGTTCAACGGGCGCAGTTAGCAGGCAGTTGCTATGGGCCTGAATACTGGTCAAACTTTACCCTGGAGGACTGGTTGCCAGGCAGTGCCCTGCCTGAAAGGCATCCATTGACACTGATCGCCGAGGCATTGCACAGACCTCTGTCGGTCAGGGCGGGTGGGCAGCAATGGTTAATTGGCGAAGATGGCACAGCAACCATCAAGCCCGGAGCCATTCCGAAAAATTCACTGAACCTGACGGTTGAAGAGCTGGCCGATCCACTGACGCCTCATACATAAGTAGCCAGAAATATATGATTCCATATGGCCAGCTACTTAACAGTCGTGCTTTCTAAACACCGTTATGAATAACCGCTCCAGTAAATGTCGCCGACAGGTATCATTAAGTCCTTATTTTTTCTCCGTGATAACGCCTCATTTTTGATCTGGCCCGGGTCAGGTTACATCGATAGGGAACAAAAAAGGCTTTACGTTGTCAATATTAAGAAATATTCGCGATTATAAAAGGTAATGGTTATGGAAAATATAAAGCCTTCTGCTGGCAGTGCACCTGGCGTGGTTACTTTTGAAAAGCAATTTCCGGCAGCAGCCAAAGACAATAATGCCAGCAAGACCATTGACTCCGTCGGTCCGAATGTTATTGAAAGCAGAAAAAAAATACCGGTGGAAGACCCTGTTGAAAAAAAGGGTGGTAAAGGACTGGCTAAGAGAAAGGTTGTCCGTCATAAAAAATTTTCCGAAGTAAAAAATTTTGATGAATTAATGCCTTTTAGTGTCAAGACCCTCCGAAATATGGAGTTTTCCTATGACTTTGCTGGCTTTACACCTAAGTCAATGAAAGATCTCGAGATTATGGAGCATTTTCGAGAGGATGTTGCTCTTTTTGAGGAAATGGTGACGAATGAAAGAAAAAAGGTTGGTAGAAAATCGAGTGACCGAACATTTGCAAAAGAAAATCGTGAAATGCTTAGAGATCAGTTGTTTCTTTTGAAACAAGAATACTTCGCTCTGTGCCACAAACGTTTCAAACCTGTATCCAAAACAGTGTTAGATTTACACTTTGTGTCGTCATTGCGTTGTGGTGATGAGCCAGACGAAAACCAAATCGAACGTCTCGCAAATAAGTATGGACAAAACATCAGTGATTTGGTCCAGCTGTTTCAGTCGAATGCTCTCAATGGTGATCGTTTGTCACAGCACTGGCAGGTCTTCATGTCACAATCCATGGAGTTTCTGAATGTCTGTGACAGTATGGCCGATTTGAATAGCCAGATCCCGATCAAGCCTGATGGTCCGCTTAGCAAGGATGTGGAAAAGCATAATCTGTATATTGACCTGATATCCAGTGTCAGTGACACTGTCGGTTTGTCTCTGATAAAAACTCTGGATGATGCTGTCAATCACTATCCACATTTGAAAGAAAAAGCAGACCTGAAGCGAGGATCAGCTTCTGCTGTTAAAGGTTTCAGCAATTGGTTAAATTCAGCGTCGGACAAACTAGACCAAGACCTGTTCAAGTGCTATGAAATTCCCCAAGTGATACAAATGGTCAGTGCTTCACTGTGTATTGGCGAATTTGCCACAGCACTCAGGCTGTTAAGCAAGTTTATCAACCTGATTGATGGCAAAATTGATGGCATAAATGCTGAACTGGGCGATATCGAATGGTTGTTTTATCTTGCATCGAAGGCATTAGCGTGCCTGGTTTGCATCAACTTGTCAGACATTGACAATCAAAAACTTATACATATCGAAACAACCAAAAAGTCGTTTAAAGACGCGATGGAAAAATTTAAGCAGACGTTTTCCCTGTCTAAAGCTGAGTGTGCAAATCTTGATGACTGTTTTCAACGATTCATAGAAGGGCCCTGCAGAGATATTTTACTGATGCATGCCCTGAAAGCAGAAGAATCCGCCATGCAAATAAACAGTCTGATCAGTGAAGAAGAATCTGAGAAAGCCAGGAAAAAATCGGAGATCAGGGGGAAGCTTAAACGAAAAATGACCAGGGGCTATGGTTACCGGAAACCGGTGCAGCCAAAAGCACCTGTACCCGCAGCTCAGTCGGCAGCCCGACAAGATTCACCAACCCCACCACGGGAAACACCTTTGCCACAGGGGGTGCAGGATGCGGTAAAGGCGTTTATTGCTGATCGACCAATGGCTGAGGTCAAGGCAATGATTCAATCAGTGGTTGATGATCCCGAGAGTACGCCTGTGGTTAAGGCTGAGTCTTATTTCGCTCTTGCTGATATGCTTGATAGAAAAATGAATAAAGAATTTGACCGGATTATCACTCATACGTCCTTTATTTATTCCTATGGGCAGTTAATACGAGCAGGTTTGACGCCGTCGCCCACTTTGGGTATGGAATTCAAAAAGGCCATTCAGGACGTTACTGATATAACGAAGATTTGTGGTTGGCTTGATAATGTCAATGATGCGCTGAGCACCTTGTCGGGATTAATTCTTCGTACTGATGGGCTGGACAGGGAATTTCTGGATGAGCTGGCATCTTTGCATGAACGTGTCAGGACAGAGGTAGGGCTGGTTAGTGAGATTGAAGCCGCTTTTGAAGAGATAAAACTCATCTGGCATGACCGGTTCCAGTTTTTGAAAAGAAACAACAAGTTGCCAAAAGGTCGAAAAAAACCTGTACAAGATCGGCAAGATCAATCGCAAATGGACACCTTCAATCTGTCACAATTGCAAGAGGCCTGGGGTGAACTGAAAAGGCAGGTAAACCCGTTGAAAATGACACTGGAAAAAACCGGGGAGGATATAGGCAGGTATCGTATTTCCAGACTGGCAGACTGTGAGCAATGGGTGGCTGGCGGTGATGATGATTCCTCACGCGCTGCCAATGATGATCCAGAGGTGGCAGCTGCGCTTGTCAGAGAGGAGGTTCAACGGGCGCAATTAGCAGGCAGTTGCTACGGGCCTGAATGCTGGTCAAACTTTACTCTGGAGGACTGGTTGCCAGGCAGTGCGCTGCCCGACAGACATCCACTGACATTGATGGCCGAGGCATTGCACAGACCTCTGTCGGTCAGGGCTGGTGGGCAGCAATGGCTAATTAGAGAGGATGGCACAGCAACCATCAAGCCAGGAGCCATTCCGAAAAACTCATTGAACCTGACGGTTGATGAGCTGGCCGATCCACTGATGCCTCATAACAGTAGTGCTTTATAAATACCGTTATGAATAACCAGCCAGCGATCTGGTACCTGGTTTTAATGAGTTTGACGTGTACGATCTCCGTTCACCCTGAGCGGAGTCGAAGGGTACTTGGCACGATCTATCAGAGTCCGGAGTTTCCGGTCTTCGACAGGCTCAGGACGAACGGTATGGGTAACCGTTGAACACTGTGCCAATCACCCTTCGATTCCCGGTGAACGGAGATTGTACACAGCATCTTCTGGTTCAATTAACTATTTGCCTTGTCAGGATCAAAATGCTCACGCACCCTTTGCAACAGTAAATAAAACACTGGAATCAGCAGAGTGCCAAAGATAGTGGCCGCCAACATACCGGAGCTCACCGTGATACCGATGATCTGTCGGCTGGCGGCACCAGCGCCAGTGGCAAGCACCAGCGGCATTACCCCGAGAATAAAAGACAGTGCAGTCATCAGTACAGCACGGAAGCGCAGGCCAGCGGCATTAATGGCTGAGTCAAAAATACTGTTGCCTTCCCGACGTTGAACCATGGCAAATTCCACGATCAGAATCGCCGTTTTTGCCGCGATACCAATTAACAGCACCATCCCGATCTGGGCATAGATGTCATTGGCCAGCACCGGATTCCACTGTCGCATGATATTGATTCCCACAAAGGCACCAAAGGTAGCAATAGGCACGGCACTGATGATGGCCAGTGGCATGGTCCAGCTTTCGTATTGGGCGACCAGGAACAGGTAGGCAAACAGGAAGCACAGCGCAAACAGGATGGGTGCCAGGTTTCCTGCTTCGATTTCCTGTAAAGACTGACCTGACCAGGAATAGGTATACCCCTGGGGAAGGTTCTCAGCCAGTCGGGCCATTGCCGCAATGGCGTCACCGGAGCTGTAACCCGGAGCAGCCTGACCACTGATGCTGGCGGATTGATACAGGTTGTAATGACCGATACTGCTGGGGCCCAGCACGGGTTTCAGGGAAGCAACCGTGGTCAATGGCACCATTTGTCCCTGACTGTTACGGACATAGAACTTGCTGAGGTCAGCCGGTCCGGCCCGGTCAGCACTTTCAGCCTGCAGGTTGACCTGATAGTTCTGGCCAAACAGGGTGAAGTTATTCACGTACAGAGAGCCCAGCTGGGTTTGCAGCGTCATGAAAATCTCGGATAACGATACATCCTGGGCCTTGGCTTTCTGACGATCCACTTCCAGCAGGTATTGCGGCACATTGGCCTGCCAGGTTGAGAACACCCGGGCGAGTTCCGGCTGCTGGTTGGCCTGGTAAATCAGGCCATTCATGACCTGGCTTAGCTCTTGGGGTGAGCGTCCCATGGTGTCTTGCAGCCGGAAGTCAAAGCCACCGGATGACCCAAGACCCGGAATGGGTGGGAAGGCAAAAGCCATGACCTGTGCTTCTTGCAGCGACCACAATTTAGCCTGGGTTCTTTGCAAAATGGCATCCTGATGCAGCTCAGGGCTCTGTCTCTCTGACCAGTCATCCAGTACGACAATGGCCATGGCCGCATTACTGCTGGCACCGCTGAAGATACTAAAGCCGGAAATGGTGATAACGCTATCCACCCCTTTTTCAGAGCGAATCTGGTCGGTGATGCCCCCCATTAATTCCTGGGTGCGATTCAGTGAAGCCGCATCCGGTAGCTGAATGTTGACCGCAAAGAAGCCCTGGTCTTCACCGGGGACGAAGCCGCCGGGTGTGGTGGTAAACATAAAGCCGGTACTGCCCAGCATCACCGCCAGAAGACCAACACCCAGAATGGAACGGCGCAGTAAAAGTTTTACCCAGCCCTGGTAACCCCCGGTCAATTTGTGAATCAGGGTGTCTACCGGCTTCAGCCAGACAATCTGGTCAAGACTGCCTTTTTTCAGTAACACTGAGCACAGTGCGGGGCTTAAGGTGAGCGCGTTGACCGAGGAGATCAGTACCGCGACAGAAATGGTCACGGCAAACTGGGTATAGAGGCCTCCGGTAATGCCCGGCATAAATGCCACGGGTACAAAAACCGCCAGCAGTACCATGGTGGTGGCAACAATGGGGCCGGATACCTCTTTCATCGCCTGGCGGGTGGCCTCTTTCGGTGCCATGCCTTCTTTGGTGATCAGTCGTTCAACGTTTTCAATCACGACAATGGCATCGTCTACCACCACACCGATGGCCAGCACCAGGCCAAACAGGCTGATGGTATTGATGGAGAACCCCAGTACCTGCATGACCGCAAAGGTACCAATCAACGACACCGGGATAGCGATGGCGGGAATTAGCGTTGCGCGCCAGTTCTGAAGGAACAGGAAGACCACCAGGATAACCAGAAGTACGGCTTCAAACAGTGTTTTGACCACCTCATTGATGGACTCGGAGATAAACTCTGTGGTGTCAAACTTGATGGTATAGTCCATGCCTGCGGGGAAGTTCTTCTTCAGCTCTTCCATCCGGGCTTTTACGCCTTTGGCCACGTCCATGGCATTGGCATCCGGTTGCTGGTAAACAACCAGGAATGCCGTGGGTTGTTTGTTCAGCCGTGCATCACCCTCATAGTTCTGGGAACCAAGTTCCACTTTGGCAATATCTTTAATGCGGACAAAAGAGCCATCCGGGTTTGCCCGGATAATGATATTGCCAAAAGCGTCAGGGGATTCCAGCTGTTCCCGGGTACGAATCGTATAGGTAAATTGTTGATCCGGCTGATTGGGGGATTGTCCCAGTTGTCCGGCGGGAACAATGGCATTCTGCTCATTAATGGCATGACTGACGTCGGAAGTGGTGACACCCAGTGCCGCCATCCGGCTGGGGTTCAGCCAGACGCGCATACTGTAGGTCATGGCACCCATCACCTGGGCCTGCGCTACGCCATTGATACGGGTCATTGGGTCTAACAGGTAGTTACTGGCGTAGTTGCTCAGGTAGACCTGATCAAACTTGCCGGATTCCGACACCAGGTTAACCCCGAGCAGCATATTGGACGACTGTTTTCGTACATTGATGCCCAGTCGGCGCACCTGTTCAGGCAAACCCGGTTCGGCAGCGGCGACCCGGTTTTGCACGTTGACCATGGCGATGTCCTGGTCGGTGCCGGAATCAAAGGTGACGGTGATGGACACACTGCCATTATTGTAGGCTTTGGAGTCCATATAAATCATCCCTTCAACCCCGTTAACCTGCTCTTCAATGGGGCGCATAACCGCAGACTCCAGGGTTTCTGCATCGGCACCCGGGTAGGTGGCGTTGATGGTTACCTGGGGCGGCGTGATTTCCGGGAACATACTCACTGGCAGTGTTGTCAGCGAGATCAGACCGACCATGGTGATCACAATCGAGATGACGAATGCGAACTTGGGCCGGTTAATAAAAAACTGGCTGATCATCTCAGATATCCTGCTCCTGTGGCTTGGCGGAAGCGGGTGATGAAAGCGTACCGGTGGTTGGGTCTACATTAACCAGGGTTGGCGATACTGTGCCGCCCGGGCGCACTTTCTGCAGGCCCTGAACGATAATCTGTTCACCTTGCTTAAGGCCTGAGGTTACGGCCCACATGGCATTGATACGACGACCGACTTCCACCTGTCGGGTTTCAACGACATTTTCCGGCGTGACAACCAGGACAAAATAGCCGGACTGATCCTGCTGAACTGCGGCCTGGGGAATCAGGGGCATGGGCATTTTCTGATGGCTTTCTGCCTGCAGCGTGACGTAGAGGCCCGGCAGAATAATACCCTGTGGGTTCGGGAAGGTGGCTCGCAGGGTCAGGGTACCCATGGTTTCATCGATCTGGGTGTCGGCAAAACTGAAGGTGCCTGGCTGGTCGTATTCAGTGCCATTGGGCAGTCTGAGAGAGAGTTTGAACCTGCCTTTTTCTTCGACCTCAACGCTGGCTTCCTGCGCCGTTCTGGCTCCGGGGTGTTCGGCCAGATGGCTGATCAGCTGTCGTTCATCCACCTGAAAGGTAACATAGATTGGATCCATGCTGGTCAGCGTAGCCAGAGGCTGGCTGGTGGGACCCACCAGATTGCCAACACTGTAGGTTGATTTGCCAATTTCCCCTTTGAAGGGTGCGGAAATTTGCGTGTAGCCAAGATTCAGCCGGGCTGTTTCTAGACTGGCTTCTGCTGCTTCCACTGCGGCCACCGCCTGGGCTTCCGAGCTGGTTTTATTATCGTAGTCAGCCTGACTGATCGCTCCCCGTTTTACCAGATCCCGGCTACGCTCAAGGTTTTTCCGGGCGTTAATAAGGGAAGCCTTGCTGCTTGCCAGCTGGGCCTCGGCACCTTTGAGGGCGGCCTCAAATGGTGCCCGGTCAATTTCGTAAAGCAGCTGGCCCTGTTCAACCATACCGCCTTCCGTAAAGTTTCTTTTGACCAGAAAGCCTTCTACACGAGCACGGATGTCTACCTCATTGATCGCTTCTGAACGGCCAATGTATTCATAATAGTCGCCTACTTCCTGATCGATTACACTGAAAACCGATACACCGGGTGGCGGCATTTGATGTTGCGGCTGCTGCTCCTCCGAGCAACCGGCCAGAAGGAAAATAGAGGTGGCTAAAGCGCCTATCGGAAGCCATTTTCCGAGTTTACGATCAGTGATGTTAGCGATCATTGATAGCTCCGTACTGTTTGCATTCAGCAAAATACCTGCCACTTATTTGTCTTTGCAAACGTCATAACCTGTTAGGGGAAGAAGGTATTGGCGGTCTTAAGTATTAACCTGTATGACTTCAGGGGAAGGGAGTGTGCCTTTGGCTTTATATAGGGAAATGCCCCGTGCAAAGCGCCGAACACTATACAGGGTTATGTACTGTGACGGATAGTACGAGGTTCATCCATCCAGAGCTATGTGGAAAACCACTATTGGCGAATCCTTTACTGTTTAAAATGGAATAAGTCAGGGCTTTACACTGCTTTTACCGGATCTATTGACCCGATTGAGATGCAAGTCAATACACTGAATTCGAGATTCAGAAACAGTGATCAAAGTCGTCACTGTTTGGGGCTGATGTGTTGTCTTGCCGCTGTTTCACTAAGCATTGATGTTTGATGAATGATATGATGTCCCGCGCTTTTGGCAAGCCTCTTTATTAAATCAATGAGCAGAGGCAGCCAGAAAACCCGGGCGGGGGGGAGACTGGCCATACCATCAGTTACTTTACGAGCTGTACCTTTAACCCCGCTTTCCCCCAAGGCGGGGTATTTTTTTTATGGAGCACATGCTATGAGTCACTCTATAAGTACAGGCAAAACCAGTGCCAGGCTGTTGCTGATTGATGATGATATCGAGCTCTGTGAATTGCTGGTGGAATATCTGGCCACAGAAGGGTTTACGGTCTCTGCGGTTCATGATGGTGAAGCCGGGGTTGATGCCGCTCTGTCCGGGATGCATGACCTGGTGCTGCTGGATGTCACTTTGCCGAAGCTGAACGGTTTTGATGCCCTGAAGCAGATACGCCAGCAATCGGACATCCCGGTTCTGATGCTGACTGCCCGTGGCGATGATGTGGATCGGATTATCGGTCTGGAAATTGGCGCGGATGATTATTTGCCCAAGCCTTACAACCACCGTGAACTGGTGGCCAGAATCAAGGCTATTCTGCGCCGTGGTCGCACACCATTGATTCCGGAAGGGACCAGCCGAACCCTGCAGATTGATGATATTGCCCTGAATCTGGCCAACCGTGAGGCCGCCATTGCCGGTGAACCACTGGAGTTGACCGCCACTGAATTTCTGGTGCTGAAAACGCTGATTGAAAAGGCCGGTGAACTGATTTCCCGGGATGACCTGACCCAGATCGCCCTTAACCGTAAGTTGACACTGTATGATCGGGCCATTGATATGCATGTGAGTAATGTGCGCAAAAAGATTGGTACCCGGCCTGACGGCAATCCAAGGATAAAAACCGTGCGTGGATCTGGTTACTTTTATATTCTTCCGGGCTGATGGGGTTGCCAGTGCGAGTTAAAATCCCCGGGCTGGTGGTCTGGCCATGGCACAGTGTCTTCTGGAAGATTTTTCTGTGGTTCTGGCTGACCATGATTGCCATGCTGGTGACGCTGTTTCTGGCCTTTGCCATCACCGTGGACCCATCGGACTTTCTGTCCGAGCGGCGGGCGCTGTTTCGTGAGCTGGAAATAGCGGCCCGCAAAATGGAGCTGCTTTCCCGTACTTCCGTGCACTTACCCATTCCCCGGTTCCCCGGCAGTGGTTACTACCTGTTCGATACTGAGGGCAATATTCTGGGCAGTGCGTCGATCTCTGAAGAGTTGATTTCTGCCTACAATAAAACCCGGAACCTCAGCGATCCGACCATTACCTTTCGCCGAGGGGTGGTGGTGGTCGGCCCACAGCGAATTACCCTGAATGATGCCCCCTACGAACTGTACCTCACCAAGGAGATGCCAATGCTGGTGCACTGGCGGGTGCAGCAGGTTATTGCACGTCAGTGGCATCTTATTATTCTGGCGTTGGGTGTCAGCTTCTTTCTCTGTGTGGTTCTGGCCCGCTACCTGGTGGGGCCGATTCGGAACTTGCAGCGGGCCTCCAGAAAGCTGGCCCGTGGCAACCTGAGTGCCCGGGTGGGCGGCAAGGTTGCCAGACGCCGGGATGAACTGGGTGAGTTGGCCAGGGATTTTGACCACATGGCGGAGCAGGTCGGGTCTCTGGTGTTCAGTAAAGAACGGTTGTTGCGGGATGTCTCCCATGAGTTAAGGTCGCCGTTAACCCGGTTGCAGATCTCTCTGGCGCTGGCCAGACGGAAAACGCCGGATGCCGAGGCAGAGCACGCACGCATCGAACGGGAGATAGAACGCCTGGATCAGTTGATCGGGCAGATCATCCACTTTTCCCGTATTCAGCATAATATGGCCAATATGACCTGCGAGAAACTGGCTCTCGAAGGTATGCTGAAAAAGCTGGTGGACGATGGTAACTTTGAAGCCCAGGCCCGTGACAAGGCCGTGGTATTGAAAGAGACCGCTAAAATTGAGCTGGTGGTTGTGCGAGAGTTTCTTTCCAGTGCGGTGGAAAACATCATCAGGAATGCGATCCGTTTCACTCCGGAAGGTTCGGAAGTTGAGGTGCGACTGTTTCGGGAAAATGATGTGGCACTGATTCGTATTCGTGATTATGGGCCGGGGGTGCCTGAAGAGACCCTTGACGATCTGTTTGAACCCTTCTTCCGGGTGGATGAAACCCGGGGTAAGGAAAATGATGGAACGGGTCTTGGCATGGCGATCGCCAGTACTGCAGTATCACAACATAACGGCTCCATTGCTGCCCGCAATGCCCACCCGGGTCTTGAAGTGACCCTTCGTCTTCCGTTAAGGAATGGGTTGAGTGTCTGACTTTGCTGACCTTCGCTGGGACTTGTCCTATGCCGAAGCCATATCCATGCAAACGACACTGGCCAGTCAGGTGATCCAACAGGATGACCTGCCTGAAATTACCCGTGTTGCCGGTGTTGATGTGGGCTTTGAGGATAACGGGCGGGTAACCCGTGCCGCCGTTGCGGTTCTGGCTTTTCCCACTCTGGAGCTGCTGGATTACACCATTGCCAAAGTGCCGACCCGGATGCCCTATATCCCCGGGTTGCTGTCGTTCAGGGAATGCCCGGCGATTCTGGCAGCGCTTGGCCAGTTGCGGATAACGCCTGATCTGTTGCTGTGTGATGGTCAGGGAGTTGCCCATCCACGGCGCTTTGGCGTTGCCTGTCACGTTGGTGTGCTCACCGGGCTGCCCGCCATTGGGGTTGCCAAGAGCCGACTATGTGGAAACAGTGATACCCTGCCAGAGCAGAAAGGGGCCAGGGTTGAACTGCGGGATAATAATGAAGTGATTGGCAGTGTGCTGCGCACCCGAAGCGCAACCCGCCCACTGTACATCAGTATTGGCCATAGAATATCGTTGAACACGGCGGTGCATTATGTTGAATCATGTCTTACCCGCTTCCGGTTGCCGGAAACCACTCGTTGGGCAGATGCACTGGCTTCCAACCGGGGACAGGCGGTTGCCAGGGCCAACCAGATTCTGGCTCGCTAACGTTTTCTGCGCTCTGGCAGTTATTCTCCTGGGGGGCTGTGCAGGAAATGACCGGGAGGTTTACAGCCAGCAGCAGTTTCAGCAGCTGGTAGATAAAGGCTTTCTGTCACCACAGATTCGCAATCTGGATATGCTGCCGATGATGACGGTGCAGCTCTATCTGGACACGCCGCAAATTTTTCTTCAGGGGGATGGCAAGCCCCTGATGTTCCATATCGATGGCAAGGTGGATGCGGATATCTTTGGGGGGATGGTCACGGAAAAACTGCCGGTGCAAATTACCGGCTTCACCCAGCTGAGATATTCCAGGGAAGATGAGGCCATTTATTTTACTGAGATAGCGTTTATGGAGGCTCAGATCGACCTGGAAGTGGCATTGTTCAAAACCATGATCGTGGACAGCTTTCAGAAGGCATTGCTCAAAGAGCTGGCCGGGATGCCATTAATCTCGTTGGTCAAAACCCCGGAACTGGCGGCCACCATCGAATCACTTGCCAGACATAATGCTGATGGGCAGATTCAATTTGATATCCGCGAAGGCAGCCTGGTGATTGAACCGGTTCCGGGCCACAGTGATCGTTCTTCTGGCTAAAGTTTGTTCTGGCAGTCATCACTTTTCCCGGGAGCCTGTTGACGTTTTGTTACTCAGCTCGCAACTAAACGTCAACAGTTCCAATATACAGTTTTCATGCAAATGGTGTATCAGATCAATGCGTAAGCCCTATATTTTAATGATGTCCCTGATGAAGAGCAGACATCATGAACAGTATCAGCAATACGCCAGCTCTCAGGATTGAAACACCGGCAAGCCAATCTCCCCTCTCCGGCACTGTTGACCAGGCCAGCAAACAACAAGATACCAGTCCCCATTACCAGACACCGACCGGACATGGGAAACGTAAAATTACGGTTCGGGACAAGCTGGACCTGGTCATGGCTGTCAGATCCGGACGCCGCAATGAAGTTGAACGGCTACTGCATAAAGGCGTGAACATTCGCAAAGAATGCTATTTGAAATATCAGGATTCCCCGTTGAAAACGGCTGTGAACCATCGTCGTATCAAGATTCTGGAATTGCTGCTGGAGCATGGGGCAAACCCTGACGATCATGCCGTTGGTGTCAAAACGCCGTTGAACTCTATCCTTCAAGAAAAGCCTATCAGTATTAAGGTCATGAAGGTATTGCTAAAACACGGTGCGAATCCTGACGCCAAGACCAAGGGACGCTACACCCCGTTGTTTTGGGCTGTCTACCATAGGCATATCAATGCCGTAAAGCTACTTCTGCAGCATGGGGCCGACACTAATAGCAGAAGCTCGGGCTACGAAACGCCACTATACAAAGCGGTGAGATTGGGGGATATCAAGATCGCGAAGCTGTTGCTGGAGTCCGGTGCGGACGTTAATGGCAAGTCAACCGGCTTGACCACCCCTCTGGCTATTGCGGTGCACACCGGAGGTTTAAGGAGTGTGAACTTGCTGTTGGATTATCATGCGGATGTTAATAGCGTCGATGGCGACAGGATAGCTCCCCTTGAGTTAGCTGCCTGGAAAAAGCGGGTTGATATTGCCTTTGAACTGCTCAGGTGTGGCGCTCGTGCGGATAAAAAGCTGACCAGAAATTTGGTCAGGAAGGTTATCCGTAAATATAAGATAAACCCGAAAACCACACCGCTGTCGCTCAAAGGTGCCAGCTTACGTGCCATTGGGAAACATCTCAATGGACGTGATCCGAGAGTTTTGCCTTTGCCCGAGGCCACACGGAAGGAATTGCGATTACAGAGACGAGGAACAATATTTCCGTGAATCTCGTCTTCCGGGTTAACTCGAAGGCTTGAAGTAACCCATCATAATATTGAAAGTATCCATGACCGGATAGAGCGGGTAGAACGTGCGCGGGCTGGCAAAGTTTCGGGTCAGGTCATATTTAAAGTCGCTGAGAATAAAGTCAGGAACCTCCGGAACCCATTGGTTTCCCGCTTTCCTGAAGGTGAACACTTCGCTTCTGGTCTGATAGCCGGAGTATGACTCCGGGAAGATAGTTAGTACGGTTACAATCTCTCCATCATCATCTGCCCGCATACGAAACCTGGGGGGCACATTAATTTCGTAGGCCCGGGAAATACCCACATTAAATTTTGATTTGGAAATAATTCGCACATAAAAATCCTGTGGACTCAGTTCATTGGCTTTTGCCCGTCCTTCAGGAAAAATAATTTGAAACAAATGACTTGAGTGATAGCGTTGCACCTGATGCTTTAACAGTTTTAATGCGTCTTCAGCAAAGAAACTGGCGAATTCGTCAAAGTCAAACGTGTTCAGGTTTCGAACCATCTCAAGAACAGTAGATTTAAGCGCTTCTTTATCTGCTTCAGATAGTGACGAATCCCCGTGCGGTTTTGGTGAAGTTATTTCTGCAAGGACCGGTTTGCTTTTGTCGTTGGTTTCTGCCCCACCAAGGCATGACTGGACGGTTACGAAAACGGCAATCATGCCAATAAGACATAATTGAATGACTCTGGACACTTGAACCTCCTGACAAACCAATATGGACATAAGATAGCCAGTAATTCCGGTTTCTGCAGGTAGAGATATGATTGCCAGAAAATATTATGGAAATGCAGATATCTGTAGCCATTGGTTTTAATCAGGGCTATCAGGACGTTGTTGCTCCGGTTCCTGGTCTGTGCTCGCCATGGGGTTATTGACCGTTGTCATATCCGTCATCTCTATCATCACCGGTTCGTCATGGTCATCGGATTCATACCCGGTCAGCACATGGTTCACAGGGCTGTCAGGGCTTTGCGGTTCAGGCTCCGGTTCTTTGCCTGCGCTTGCCATGGAGTTAGTGGCTTTTGTCATATCTGTCAGCTCCATCATCACTGGTTGGTCATGGCCGCAGTATTGATGCTCGGTCAGTACATGGTACACAGGGCTGTCAGGACTTTTCGGGTCAGGTTCTTCTTCAGCGTTCGTCGCAATAGAGCTTCTGCCCCCTGTCCCCATGTTCTCCTGAATGGCTGACAACGATTGATAATGGCTTTCGGGAGAAGTTGACAGCCGTCTCATGTCCCCTTGCCTGACTAACAATGGTTGATAATGGTTCCAGGGAAGAACAGGCAGCGGTCTTGAGTTTGCCTGACTGACTGACAACAGTTGCGGTTGGTGATGGTTCCGGGGGGGAGTAGATAGCTCTCTCTCAACCCGGGGCATATCGGGGGACTCCGGTATGGGTTCCTCACGGTTACGGTCAGCATTAGTCGATGATCTTTGGCGGAAATAGCGGTAGACGCACACACCGGTAACACCGGTCAGGATAAAAATTACGGTGCCCAGAGCGACGCCCAGGGTGATATAAGTTATGACAGTAGTACTTAGAGACTCCGCTAGCGGTGATGGTGTGGCAAATTTGGTAGCGCCCGGGCTGGCAAAGGTCATGTCGGATGCCGTGGCCACAGTTGTTTGGGGCTTTGTAATTGTGGCAGAACCCGTATCGGAAAAGGTCATGTTGGTGCTCGATACCCTGGCCCCCGTCTCTGTGATTAAGGGCGTTAGCAGGGCATTAGTACTGTTTAATGTGGTAAGACTGTAATTAGCGGCCTGACAATTCTGTGTTACCAGGCGGGGGTCAATACCTGCACAGAATTTATGATCCAGCCAGTCACGACACTCAGGGTCATTGTCCTGTTGCTCACCATTAATGCGGACATTACAAATAACAGAATCATCTCCTGCATTTTTATTCACAGAGGCATCTTTACCTGCACTGTTAAAGGTGCTGTTAACCACCACAGTGTTGGCGATATTTTTTGGATTAACGTTAAGTCCTACGAGAATACCGACACCGGCCCGTTTTGTGCCAATATGACAGTTCACTGCGGTCGTTTTGGTGACAGTCCCTGCATTTGCGCCTCCCGCACCAATACCGGCATATGCATGTTTGCCAGAGGTTTCCACCCGGCAGTTGATTGCCGTCGTGTCGGAAACATCGCTGTCTTCATGATGTCCCACCCCGATACCGGCATATGCAACGCCTGTGGCGGTTGTCACGTTGCAGTTCACGGCTGTCGTGTGTCTAACAGTACCTTTATTATTCGACGTTCCCGCCCCAATCCCGGCATCTGCATTATCATTGGCGGTTGCGACTGTACAGTTTACTGCTGTCGTGTCGGTAACCGTTCCTTGCTCAAGATATCCCACCCCAATACCCGCATCTGCACGTCTTCTCAATGTTTTAACATGGCAGTTCACCGCAATTGTGTTGGTAACCATTCCTTCCTCCGAATATCCCGCACCAATACCAGCACTTGCGTACTTTCCTGCTGTTTCCACATGACATTTTAACGCAGCTGTGTTGATAACAGCGCCTTTAAACTGATATCCCGCACCAATACCGGAGTGTGACTTGGCTCCGGAACTTTTTACCGTGCAATTCACTGCAGTCGTATTGGTCACAGTTCCTCCACCATTAATCTTGCCAACGCCAATAGCTGCGGGTGCATCGTTAGTGGTGATGTCAGCACCTTCAACCTGAATATTGCTGATCGTGGCATTACCTGACATTTCACAGGCTGCTACCCCGGCTGGATCGTTTGACCGTATACTGGTACCACTAAAGCCCAGGCGATCAATACGACCGCTCTCGGCCAACTCTCCTACCAGGCAGTGCGAGAGGCTGCGGATCATATGACCACCGCCGTCCAACTCGCCGGTAAATGGATGGGTTTTATTGCCAATGGGCTGAGTCAGCTGGCTACCGTCAATATCCTTAATCAGCCGATATTTTTTACTGCATGAATATTTCTCTGTATGGCAGACCTTGCCCAGAGTTTCGGCATCCGCCACTTCAACCGGGGTGTCAGGGCCGGATGCTGTTGACGCGCCTGCCAAGGAAAGGCTGGCCAGAGCGCCCAGTGCCAGAGGCATGTTTGGCAGCTGGCCTGCCCGGAGTGTCGTGGTCACGGGGTTATCGGGCTGTGGTCGTGGGTTCCGGGGGGCTTTTCCGGTTTTTTCTTTAGCGTTTTCCGGCGTATTCTCTCTTTGCGTGTCAGGTTCGGGTAGCAAACCGGCACGGGCTGTGAACGCGTTAAACTGATCCCTGGCAAACCGGGCAGCAACCGAAAGGTTGGCAAGATTGCTCAGCAGACTAATGATTTCTGAGGGCAGGCCGGTATAGCCAGATATTGCCCGTCCTGCCAGTGCGGTGTACTGCAGGAAATTACTGGCCTGGCCATCAAGGCCCTGAGGATCCATGTCGGCAGCAGGGCTTACGAAGCCTGGTACCGGTGGGCTGGAATTGGATAGATCAGAGAAAGGGTTCAACGACTGGAGAAGTGCAATACCCCCGGATTGGATGGTCACACCCAGCCCTCTCCATCGACCCTCCGGTTCTGTGGGCGGGGTTGCCACAGTTTGCGGGTCGATGGCAGTGCTTGTTGGGGGGACGTGCGATTGCCGTATCAAATCAGTACCTTATAACAAAGTTGTTTGCAGTGATATCAATTCACTGTCGTTACAGAGCAAACATCTATCTATAGGAATAGAACAGATAACTATAGGAATAGAACAGATAAGTCAGTGACGTTTAAGTAGTTAACCAAATGAAATCCTATTTTCTGAATAAGTGGACAGCCACTCCCGGCAACTGCTCCTGCGTTGTTCCTTGCATAGTAACTGCCCACTTAGCCAGAAACATACGATTCCATTTGGCCAACTACTTGATTTGTCTTTGTCGTGTAACCATTGCCGATTTCTAAACCGTTAATGGGGAGGAGATAATAGCCAGTGTAATAGTCATGGTAAGAACGGTTTGAATTACATCGACCTTTTTTTACTAAGAAAAGGCAGTTCTGTCCCTTTGCCTCCGCCAGGCTGTCAAGTCCCAGAATTATTTTCAAGAACTTTTACGTTGTTAATGTTGTCGAAAAATTGTAGCACGAAACAAACGCTGGCCAACTCAGAGTATTCAAGCATGATCAATCATCACTTGGCTGTCCGGCCAGATTTCCCCCAGTCTCTACCAGAAACCTCTGAAACATTGCCAACTGAGGCTTCGGTTAATTCTCTGTTGAGTACTCAGCAGTACCACCAGTTTGCCGGTAGCAGTTTGAGAGAGCGAAACGTTGAATGCTCAGATCATTCGGAATCAGTAAAACGTGATGCTTCGAGAGATACAAGTGACACAGGGCCGATAATTTGGTGGTATCGATATCCTGAGGATCCATTCGAGGAGAGAGACGATATCTACAGATGGATTGCCAATGGGTCGAATGACAAAATTGTTGAACTGATAGATCAGGGGTTTAACCTGAACCAGCGCGATAGCTGCGATGAGCCACCGTTATTTTATGCTCTGAATTTCGGTTCTCTGGAAACAGTTTTGCTGTTACTGAAACATGGGGCGGACCCGAATTTATTCCGTGTTCGTCCCAGTTTTACATCCATGGGCAGTGGTGACTATAGTTTACGGGAGACCGACAAATTATCACGGTTGGTACTGCTGCTCAGTTATGGTGCCAAACTATTGGATGATAACAAAGCTTTCGGTGACATGTTTGAAGATAACCGGGTTTTCCGGCTTGCTGTCTATTACTTCTGGGGAAAATATTGTGAGGATCATGCTGGTCCCATACCCGAACCAAAATCGGTTGAAGAACTGAATCAGTTGGTTTTTAAGCTACCTGTTCTGCAAATCATGGCATATATTTCGTTGTTTAATGACGAACACGGGATCTTGCGCCGACCATCAGGCAACCTGCCCGCTAATTTACAGGAGTTTTTTGATTTTATTGGTGCCTGACTGTTGGCAGTGATATGGCATGGAGATTAACATTCAGGAATCTCCAGGGGTGGCCTGAACCTTCTCAGATGGGGGGGCAGAGTCATTAGACCACTTCATAAATAATGGTTCATGCCTCTTTTTTCTGAACTTTTTCATGTTTTTTAAATCTACATCGCCTTAATTGATCTGCTATTCAGAAGGCGAAATATTTTGGAATTTGGTGTTACAGCTAGAGTAATAGACTACCTGCGTCTGCCCGGTGATCATGTGCAGGATGCAAAACCAGCAGCAGTTTCTCTTCTTCGGGTGCGCTCAACAGATAATCTTCGTGGGGGAGAAGAAACCTGTAAAAAGTTGTTAGGCAGCAGATATTCCAGAGTTAAAAATGCCTACCCGGAAAGACGGGTTGCCAGGGAAGATTGCGCAGATGATTGTAAAGTCGAACCGCCACAATACCTTAGTGAAAAAGAATGTTTTACCTTGTCCCGATTGATCTGTGAGCGGTTAAGCAGTGAAGAAATTTTGGCAACAGGGAATGAAACATTTCTGAATTTCATAGATCAGGCTTTGCTTGATCTCAACTATCTTGATTCCTGGGTGGAGAAATTAATAGCGAACAAGAAAAAATTACCAAAACTGTTAGTCCGCTCATTCATTGGTAATATGATTGCGTGCCGATCATCTTATGCAATACTGGTCAGGGATTTGCTTACCTGTAAAAACTACTTTGAAAATAAAGTGTATGAGCAGGCAGGGCCGAAGGTCAGTGAGGGTTCAACACCCGATAAATATACTTCAAAGCAAGATGAGAGATGTTGTGTAGTTTATAAGCTGGCTTCAAGCTGGTCATATTTATTAAAGTACATGAGTCAATGCAATGAGGTAATGCCTGCCCCATCGTCAATCAGTGGTTTGGATTTACCGGATATGACGCACCCCTTTGATTTGAGAGAGCCCACACTGGGCTCCATCGCTGAGTTGAAAAGGAGACTGTCACAACTGAAGGGCTGCTGGCAGAAGCTTAACCAATGGTTATTGGCGTCACCAGCCAGGCTTTTTGTGAAAAAAGAGGACCACACTCACCATGTTATGTTGCGGGTTGATAGTCAATTTATTCCGGGAACGCTGGACTTGCAGGAATTAGTAGCCGGGGAAAAAACTGGCAGTGACCGGCGGGCAAAAGCGACAGAAAGTGCCCGGTGGCTGGTGCCTGAAAAGGTTTGGAGCTTTTCAGAGAAGGTTCCTTTAGCCGACGTTGCAGGCCAGGGTAGCCAAAGTGATTACGGTAATAAACCATTCGTTAATATAGAGCGTCCAGCAGCGTGCAGCTCAACCGGTAATACGAAATATGGTGTAGCATTAAAGTCCGCAGACTATCATTTGTATCAGCCGGTCATGAAGAAGCTGATGACTGACATTTGTGGAAGGAACATAAAAAGATTGAGCAGCTTGCAAGACAGGGTGCATTTTTTCCGGGATGACAGCAATGTTGAGCCACTGACAACGAATGAAAAAAAACTGCTGAAAGAGTTTGCTGAAGTGCTGGAGACTTCACGGATATGGTGGATAACTGAATCACCATCAGTGAGAAGTATTTTTGACCAGATTTTTCTGGCAGAAAAACATAAAAGCCCGCTGACAAAGGGCATGATGAGTGTGGTGACTAAATTGAAATCCCATGTCAAGCTGGGGCGTAGTCTTAGTAGTAATAAAGTTCTTGATAAACGACAGAAAGAATTTTTATCAGTGAGGCAGTTTTCACTGGGGGAGCGTGATTTAGGCCTGAAAACGTCTGAGCTGCCAAAGATAACGTTCACTCCTGGCAGTCCTGAACGTAAACCAAAAGTTTAATTATCCGGTGTTTACTTATGACTTATCCCACTTGGTCACCATTACCATCCACTTCACAACCTGTTGTCACAGCCGATCAATTACCGTTGTCGCCAGATCAGCAAGCCGCCTCTGCTGAAGTAGCCAGCTTTGACGCACGGCACGCTACCCTTGCATTATCTGAGCGTCTGCAATTGCAGCGGCAGGGGTATTCTGACCAGGATATCTGCGCCGCAGAAAAAACATTGCAGCAACGGTCAACCGAACCACTGACGGTAGATCGCATTCTTCAGGAGCTGACAGACAGACGTGTTGATATAACCAGCACACTGAACAGCCTTGATGCGGCAGTCGACAACACTCCCGGCACTAATGCCAAGCTCCGTCTGGCAGGTCAGGTTATGAATTTCGCCCAGTCACTTAAAAAACGTGTGGATTGCGAATTTAACCAACATTTCTCCGCTGCGTGGCCAGACCGGCAAAAAGTGGCTGAGATGGTCAGCCAGTGGCCAGAGTCGCTGAAGGAGTCAGCAATCTATATTCGCTATGGGTGGCCAGTTTTGAAAGTTGGCAGAGGTGTTGATATTTTGTGTGATTTCAGGTCTGCCATGCAGGTTTGCAACAGTCCTGACGATCAATACGATGGTCTTCATCCACAGGTTCACCCTGATCTTTGGGCATGTTTTGATCCCGGGGATTTCAAGGATTATTCTGATGATGACTTTCGACGTGCTTTCAAAGAGAGTGCCCCAAAGTATCAGGCCCTGATTAGAAATCTGCCGGCAGATTTTCCGGTAATCAGTCGCAACGCGTACCTGGATTATCCGGTCTTTTTCCGTCTGGTGAGGGAAATCTGGCTTGACGCAATACATACTCGCAATACCGGAACCATGGAGAGAATCAGTCATTTGATGGTGTCATTTACAGATCACATAAACCGCAACAGCCATCGCTTCGGCAGTTACAACAACCACATAAAAGCACTGGATGACCAGTTATCGTGTAGCTATTCAATGAAATATGAAGAGTTGTCCGTTTTATTATTTCTGCTGGCAACGCACCCCCGTAGATGGAATGAAAACTATAGTTCTGTTTCCCGGCGGTTGATCCATTATGCTTTATCTGATCAGGAAAGTAAGCATGAAGACATGCCCTGTTACATGGGGAGCAGATCTGACACAGCAACTGAGTATCTGCTATTGGGTAGAGTCAAAGTTGATTCCGGATACCATCATGACCAAGCGTTTTCTGAGTGATATTGTGCAGTATATTGATAAGGATAACCGTAGATTCGGTTCACGCAATCTCTCGGATCAAGTTTACTGGACAGAGAGTGGCAGGCCGGGAAGGTACTTTGATAAAGAAACGCATCAGCTGCTGTCACCCATCATCGCATCGGACCCGCAAACATTATATCCGATGGAGGAAACCAGACAGGTGCTCACTGATTTCTACAGTGGCATTATCGGGACGTCCGGTGCTACTCCAGCAAATGGTTGAAAAGCACACCAGCTTTAAGTAGCTAACCATATGAAATCGAATATTTCTGACTCCTTGTGCTGGCACTCTGCTTCGTTACAACTCCGGTCACATAGCTACGGCTATGCTCCCTCCGTTGTGCCTCGCATAGTACCAGCCCAAGTAGCCAGAAATATTCGATTCCATATGGCCAGCTACTTAATGCCTGACTCTTCACTGAATATTTTCACCACGTTCAGAAGGGCCAATCGTCTGTTCAGATGATAAACGGCATCGGATTAATAATCTGGAAAATAACAGCTTGAATCTTACCGTGACAGATCAACGTCGTTTGTTTCTGATCATTCCGGTCATTAAATTTATAATATTTTCGTCGTAAAAAAGCTCTCGGAATTTTTCTTTACCAGCAACAGCTATTTATATTGAATTATTGTTTATTCTTTTTCCCCAGGCTTTTTCCACCATTTACCAATACGGCTGTTTTATGAATCCCGTTGGCTGTTACTCTTATCCTGTATCTACTGATACTTCAGGGTCATTCAGTGATGATGAGTGTTCCATTTGCAAAGAGGATTTCCATGGCCGTAGTGTGGTACCCGTTATCGTCAAAACCAAATGCGGGCACAGGTTTGATCTGGACTGTATTTCGAGATGGCTCGGTTCCGGATTCGGGCAAGGGACCTGTTGCATTTGTCGCCAGGCAGTGTTACCGCTGGTACGGGAGGCCGGTGCCTGTGTTTATGAGGACTCACCCTTCTGCGAAGCCCTTCCACTGCAAGCCTGTCGTAATGGTGATGTCGAGAAATTAGCCGCGCTTTTGAGGCTGGATCCCGGCATTGCCCGGAAAACGTTCAGGTCTGCTATTACAGGGCGGCCAGTTGATCTAATGATCGTCGCTGCCCAGAACAATAACGCCGCCTGCCTGAAAGCCCTGATGGCTGCGGGGGCGGATCCCAACACGGTCCGGTCTGCGGATGGTGCCACCCCTCTGTTAATCGCTGCCCAGGATAATGACACCGCCTGCCTGCAAGCCCTGATGGCTGGGGGGGCGGATATCAACGCCACCTTGGCTTCGGGTGCCACAGCACTGTTCATCGCTGCCTGTCACAATAGCATCGCTTGCCTGCGCCTCCTGATCACTGCCGGGGCGAAACTCAATGCCGCTCAGGGTCCGGAGGGTGCCACCCCGCTGTACATTGCTGCCCAGAAAAATAACATCGCCTGCCTGCAAGCCCTGATCACTGATGGGGCGGATCTCAATGCTGCCCTGAATACAGGTGTTACCCCGCTGTTCATCGCTGCCCAGAAGAATCACATCGCCTGCCTGCGAGCCCTGATTACTGCCGGGGCAGAGCTTGATGTCGCCAGAACTTCAGATGGTATCACCCCGTTGTTGATTGCTGCCCAGCAGAATAGCATCGCCTGCCTGAGAGCCCTGATCACCGCAGGGGCAAAGCTCAATGCCGCCATGACTTCGGGTGCCACCTCGCTATTCACCGCTGCCCAGCATAATTACATCGCCTGCCTGCAAGCCCTGATCGATGCCGGGGCCGATCTCAACGCCGCCCGGGCTTCGAATACCACACCGCTGTTTATCGCTGCCGAGAACAATCACATCACCTGCCTGCAAGCCCTGATCCTTGCCGGGGCGGATCTCAATGCCGCCCGGACTTCGGGGGCCACCCCACTGTTCATCGCTGTCCAGAAAAATAGCATCGCCTGTCTGCAAGCCCTGATCACTGCCGGGGCAGATTTCAACGCCGCCCTGAATTCGGGCACCACCCCGCTGTTCATTGCTGCCCAGGACAATCACATCGCCTGCCTGAAAGCCCTGATCACTGCCGGGGCGAAGCTGAACACCGCCCGAAATACCGATGGTGCTACCCCGCTGTACATTGCTGCCCAGCACAATAACGTCAACTGCCTGCTAGTCCTGCTCATTGCCGGGGCAGATCCCAACATTGCCTGCACGGATGATGGGGCGACCCCACTTTACATCGCGGCCCAGGACAATAACATCACCTGCCTGCAAGCCCTGATCTCAGGAGGGGCGGATCCCAACATTGCCTGCACGGATGATGGGAGTACTCCGCTGATGGTCGCTGCCGAGGCCAATCACATCGCCTGCCTGCAAGCCCTGATTGCGGCAGGGGCAGATCTCAACGCCCGGACTACGGATGGTGCCACTGCGCTCTCCATCGCTGCCGAAAACAATAATATCGCCTGCCTGCAAGCCCTGAGCGCAGCCCTGGCCAGGAAGGAAGACTGAGAGTAGGCTCCCGGAGGCAGCATCAAGCCAGCCTGTGTTCCCAACGCCTTTAAACAGTTGTTATTGCATTGAATTTTTTTGTTTATTGTTCATCTAACCCTGTCACTGATTAACACATGCGGGTGTTTGCTCTATGGATGTCACTCCCGATTATTCATCCTCCGTTCCCATGGAGGTCTCCGGGTCGTCGGATGAGGTTTCTGGTGCCAATGGACATGGGGCTTTTCATGGCCGTGACGCAGTACCCGTGTTCGTAAATACCCGGTGCGGGCACCGCTTTGACCTGGATCGTGTTTCCAGGGATTTTGCCAGAGAACTGGTCGGGACACGTAAGTGCGCGGCTTGTCAGAAGAATCCGATGCCTCTGGTGAATGAGCATACCGGTGAATATTACCGGGACGAACACTTCCCTGATCCGATATTTTTTTACGCCTGTATTCGTGGGGATCAGCCTTTGATTCGTTCCCGGTTGCTCCAGGGGGTTAATGTTAATGTCCCTATGGAGCATGACTTAACCGCCCTGATATGGGCATCCCAGAACGGGTGCCTTGAGGTCGCAAGGCTGCTGATCGACAGCGGTGCTGACGTCGATGCCGTTACGGACAAAGGCATCACAGCCCTGATGTCAGCATCCCTGATCGGAAGCCGGGAGATCGCCAACCTGCTGATCAACAACGGCGCTGACATCAATGCCGTTACCAACAAAGGCACCACTGCCCTGATGCTGGCAGCCGGCAGGGGGCACCGGGAGATCATCGTACTGCTGATGGACAGGGGAGCTGAGCTCAATGTCTGCCGGAGCAATGCCGACAATCTCAATGGCTGGACAGCCCTGATGTCGGCATCCGATAACGGGCACGTGGAGGCTGCCAGGCTAATGATCAATAGGGGGGCTAAGGTTAATGTCGTTATGGAAAATGGCTCCACAGCCCTGATGTTGGCATCCGGAAACGGGCATTGCGAGACCGCTGAGTTGCTGATCGACAATGGTTCCGAGGTCAATGCCGTTATGGATGATGGCTCAACAGCCCTGAAGCTGGCAGCCAATAACGGGTACAGTAAGGTTGCCAGGCTGCTGATCGGCAACGGCGCAGACGTCAATGCCTGTGCAGACAATGGCTTGACTGTCCTGATGTCGGCATCCCTGTACGGCAAGCCTGATGTCGCTGAACTGCTGATTGACCACGATGCTGAGGTCAATGCTGTCAGTGAAGATGGCTTGACTGCCCTGATGTTGGCATCCCGGTATGGGCATCTGGAGATTGCCCGGCTGCTGATCGGCAGGTTCGCTGATGTTAAAGCCAGGATGGATGATGGTACCAATGCCGTGATATTTGCAGCCAGGAACCGACATTGGGAGATCGTTAAACTGCTGGTCAACAGCGGTGCTGAGGTCAACGACAGTACGGACAATGGCTTGACTGTCCTGATGTCGGCATCCTGGTGCGGACAGTGGGAGGTCGCCGCGCTGCTGATCCACAAAGGTGCAGATGTCAGTGCCAGGGTGGATAATGGCTTGACTGCTCTGATGTCGGCATCCCAGAGTGGACACAGGGATGTCGCCGTGCTGTTGATTGGCAGCGGTGCTGATGTCAATGCCACTATGACAGATGGTTCCACTGCTTTGATGTTGGCAGCGGAGAGCGGGTGGAGTGAGGTCGCGGAGTTGTTGATCGAAAGTGGCGCTGAGGTCGATGCCGTAACTGACAATGGCTTGACTGCCCTGATGTCGGCATCGGAGAACGGGCAGCGGGAGGTCGCCAGGCTGTTGATTGTCAGGGGAGCTGAGGTTAATGCCAGTATGACTGATGGCATCAATGCCTTGATGTTGGCAGCCATGAAAGGGCAGTTGGGCACCACAGAACTGCTGATCAGCAGGGGTGCCGAAGTCAACGCCAGTAACGACGATGACTTAACAGCCCTGATGATTGCGGCCCGGAGCGGCTTCAGTGACATTGTCTGGTTGCTGATCGACAAGGGCGCGTCTGTCAATGTCTGTATGCCCGACGGTTTCACTTCTCTGATGTTGGCATCCCGGAATGGGCATCTGGAGGTTGCCCGGCTGCTGATTGCTAACAACTCTGAAATCGATGTTGCCATGGATGATGGTTCCACTGCCCTGATGTTTGCCTGCGAGAAAGGACACCGGGAGGTTGCCAGGTTGCTGATTGACCGGGGCGCTGACGTCAATGTCGTTATGGACACTGGCCTCACTGCCCTGATGTTTGCATCTCAGAATGGACACGTGGAGATTGTCAGGCTGTTGATCGACAGGGGGGCTGAGGTCGATGTTGTGTTAAAAAATGGTACCACCGCCCTTATGTTGGCGTCCCTGCACGGGCGGCGTGAGGTCGTCGAGCTGCTGATCGACATCGGCACTGAGGTCAATGTTGCCAGGAACGATGGTTTTACTGCCTTGATGTCGGCATGCGAGAGAGGCTATCGGGATGTTGCCGGGCTGTTGATCGACAGTGACGCCAAGGTCAATGTCCGCATGGGAAATGGTGCCACTGCCCTGATGTTTGCATCCCGGAATGGACACGTGGAGACTGTCAGGCTGTTGCTCGACAAGGGCGCTGAGCTCAATGCCAGTACCGACAATGGCGTCACTGCCCTGATTTTGGCAGCACAGAACAGGCAGCGGGAGGTTGTCGAACTGCTGATCAAAGTCTTGATACGGGAGGGGATAGGATAAAATACGATTTCATTCGGTCAGCTACTCGCCGGGCGACTCACCCTCATTTTCCTGCTCTTTAATTTCCTGTACCCAGCGGAATACTTCGGCAACGGGCTCAATCAGCTCGCCGGGAATAAAATCGGCAATGTTTAAATGAAACAGGGCATGCGCCAGTGGTACGTTTTCAAGAACAGGGATGCCTTCTTTTTCAGCAATTTTGATAATAAACCGGGCATGACCACCACGACCTTTAACCGTGACAACAGGCAGTGGCGTCTTACCCTGGCGGTACTGCAAACCAATGGCCAGATGGGTTGGATTTTTAATAACAACGTCTGATTTGCCGGTGTTTTCTGCCTGGTTGAGTATTTCCTGATGAATTTCCTTCCGCTTGCCTTTGATTTCCGGGCTACCTTCACTCTCTTTATGTTCCCGTTTGACCTCATCCTTGCTCATCCGGTTCTGCTTCATAAAGTTGTAGCGCTCAAACATATAGTCGAGAATGGCAATAATCACGAAAGCAACCATGGCGTAGAGCAGCAGCTTTTTTATCAGATGGGCAGCGACCGGTAATATGCATGAAGTGCCGCAATAGGGCATGTCAACCATATCGCCCACACTGCTGTAAATGACGTAATACACAACAAATGACAGAAACAGGATTTTGATCACCGACTTGAAAAACTCCATAAGGTTTTTCATGGCGAAAATCTTTTTCAACCCGCCAACCGGGCTGATTTTTCCAATATCCGGTTTAATACCTTCAGGCGCAAACAGCAGGCCAAATTGCATGACGTTGCCGATAATGGCAGAAAACATGGAGACGGCGACCAGGGGAATCAGCAGGTCCATGGTTAAACTGAGAATACCGTGGGTAACGATTTTGAAAGAGACTTCAAAGGGTTCGTTGTAGCTCAACGTGGGAAACACCACCATCTGCTTGATCTTGTCAATAAAGGTGTCACTCATGTACCAGAGCGTTGCCAGTACCGCGATAAGGTTAAAGGTGCCGGATACTTCTTTACTTTTGGCGACCTGGCCCTTTTGCCGTGCATCGCGGAGTTTTTTGGGGGTGGGCTGTTCGGTTTTTTCTGCACTCATTTCCAGATCACTCCCAATGATTCAAACATCTCAGGGATTCCCATCATGTGCTTTTGGGATAATTCCAGAATGGTTCCTATGTAAACCACCAGAATAGCAAGGGCAACACCGGATTTAATGGGCATGGCCAGGATGAACACGTTCAGCTGGGGAGCCGCCCGGCTGATCAGGGCAATGCCAAATTCGGTGATGAACATGCAGATGATGACCGGCGCGGAGAGCCACATGGACAGTTTGATAATCAGGTCAAACTGGCCAAGGAAAAACGTCACCGCTTCCTGATTGATCTTTGGGAAGTAGCTGAATACCGGCCAGACCTGGTAGGTGAGCATCATGCTTTCCAGCATCAATAGAAACAGCCCACTGGTCATGATCATGGCAATAAAGGCCTGGCTGAACAGGATGCCCATCGGGGAGGTTTCTGCGCCGGAAAACGGGTTGAGGGTACTGGCCATGGAAGCACCCCGCTGGTTATCAATAAAAAAACCGGCGGCTTCCATTGCCCAGAATGGGATCGCCAGGACGAAACCCATGATGGCACCGATAAAGACTTCTTTGATCACGATGCCACCGGTGTCGTAGATTGTCAGTGTTTCGTCGGGTTTGGTCTCAGACAGCATGGGGTGCATGAACAGCACCAGGCTCATGCAGATGCCGTTGCGAATCATGGACCCACCAAGGTTCCGCTTGTGCAGCATAGGCAGAACGGTAAACATGGCAACGATGCGAGGCATCCCCATTGACAGGATGTAAAACCACTCTTTCAGATCATCAATGGGCAGGATCATGGTCAGAGCCTTTCGAACATATCCATCACGGCCACTGAGAAGTTATAAACCTCGATACCCATCCAGCGGGATGTCAGGAAGATACTGATAATGACCGCGACCAGTTTGAAGGCAAATGGCAGTGTCTGTTCCTGAATCTGGGTCAGTGCCTGAATCAAACTGATCAGCAGGCCAACCGCCGATGCCGCGATGATAGGAGGCATGGACAGTAACAGTGTCAGCCAGAGTGCCTGGGCTGTGAGTGTCAGTATATGCGGGTCATGCATAACTTAGCACCAGTCCGTGGATTAGCCGGGTCCAGCCATCCAGCAGTACGAACAGCAAGAGCTTGAAGGGCAGGGATATGGTCATGGGTGACACCATCATCATACCCATAGCGAGAAGGATGTTAGAGACGATCAGGTCAATAACGATAAACGGCAAATAGAGCAGAAAGCCAATCTCGAACGCCTTGGTCAGTTCCGTGATACAGTAGGACGGCATCAGAACCACCAGGTCATCTGCGCTCAGTTGTGCCTGATACGCCTTTGGCCACAATATTCTTGCGGTTTTCAGAAAGAAGTTTCTTTCCCGCTCCGTGGTATTTTTTTTCAGGAAGTCCCGATAGGGGGCTATCAGCAGTTCAATGTTATTCATCAGCTCTCTACTGTCTTCACCCTGAAAGCTGATGTTCTCCTCTTGCGCGATATCCCATGCCTCAAAACCTACCGGTGCCATGATGTAAAGTGTCAGGATAATGGCCAGGGCATTCATGGCAATATTGGGAGGAATCTGCTGCAGACCGGTAGCGTTTCTGAGAATGGAAAATACCACCACCAGTTTCAGGAAGGATGTACCCATCACCGCAAGAAAGGGCACCAGCGCCATCAGCGCCAGTGGGATCATCAGATAAAATGGACTGGTGAGAGTAATTGCGCCGCTTTCCATAGTCGCCTTTTCCAGTCTCAGAGTATGAACAAGAGACTTTATTGTTTAGGTAGTCAGTCAGTCGACAATTCTGGTAATACGTGCACCCAGTCGATTATTTATTTGTACCAGCTGGCACTCGGCAATCAATTTGCCGCCGGCACGAACCTTAACCGGTTGTTCGATGGGACGATCCAGCTCAAACACATGGCCAGGCTGAAGAGACTGGACTTCCTGTGCGGTGAACTGCTGTCGCCCCACTTCGAATACCAGGTCAATCTCAATATCTGACAGGTCGATAGGCTCCTGTTCATGATGCATTTGATCGTCTTCCATTGAGTCCATCCTGTGCTTGATGGTGATGTGAGAACCCTCTGCTTCCCCGATGAAAGCCGTATCCGGGTTCACTCTGATAATCAGCTGCTGCCCGGTGACGTGGTAATTAAAAAATACAATGTCACCGACACCCAGGGCGCTGGTTTCCTCTTTAGACAGTTTTGCCCGTCCAAGTTCAAGACCTGCCCAGATAGGTATATCGGTGGATTGCTCCCGGATATGAGTGGGCAGCAGTTTGAGCAACTCAAAAACAATGGGCGTGCTTTCCAGGTAAATGGGGTACTGCGTACCGCCTATCCGGATATTCATCGCCAGTTCTGCACGCTTTGATTTATCTTTATTCGGTGCCAGGTCAGTAAACTGGATGGCAATACCAAGCCCCTGCATCAGATGCTCCAGCAGGGTTTGCAGCCTGTTTCCCAGAGCGGCCAGCATCAAGTCTTTTGGCAGTTTCAGCAGTATCTTGCTGTTCAGATTGTCCGGCATGATCAGGTCAATGAAGGCACTGCCGGTGTACAGAGAAACGGGCTGGTGATTGATTTCCAGCTGCATGCAGATAGCAGGCATGGTTTCCGGGGCAATACTGCCCAGGGATATGTCCCACCTGTCCTCATTAACCGGCAGTGCAAGCTCTGTCTGGCGGTTGCTGAGGATTTGGCCAAGCAGCAGCTGCGACGGTGAGACAGAGGGTAGATCAAGAGTTTCTGCTGCCATGGTTCAACCTATGCCCGGTCGTTTCTGGAAGAGTTCTGGTCGTTATCATCTTCTGCCGCATACTGGTTACGGGAGCGACCATCACTGTCCTGGTTATCGCCGCCTGACATATTGATATTTACCTGAACCTTGTCGTTGGAGAATCGCTCAGCCAGCATTTTCTGCAGGTTGGCTTCATGCTGGGCCAGAAAATTTCCGGCTTCTGCTGATGTGGTGTTCATGGTGACTGTCAACTCGCCACCGTGTCTCTGGATTCTGATCTCGGTACCCGGCAGCACATTGTCTTTCAGGGAAATGCGAACCTCTGCCCCATTCACCGCATCCTTGGCAGACACCTGTATTTGATCGGCCATCTTCTGAAGTGCAGCTTCAACTTCTTTCACGCTGCTGGCCTGCTGGATCTCACGAATCTGGGTCTGAAGCTGGGTATCGGCTTTAATTGGGTTCTGGGCGTTATTGACCATGACCTGCTCAGAGGCGTCTTCGCGGGTATTCTTGAACATATTCTCATTGTTTTTCTCTTCCTGAGAACCTTCGCGAGAACCTTTTTCCTGGCGTCCCCTGATGGCATTCTTAGAGTTTTTGTTCCGCTCGGCCAGCAGGCTTTCCAGACTTTCCAGGCTTTGCTCCTTATCGCCACCCGTTTTTTTCTCTTTGCCACGCTTTTCTTTTGCCATGCGATCCGCAAAGTCGTTAGCCTGCTTATCGGATACATTGCGACTTTGCTGGTTAGCATCATTCTGTTGCGGGGGTGGAGTTGGCTGAGTGTTGGTTTGATTCACGCCGTGTGTTGACATGATGGTTAACTCCTATTCCTTGGATTTGACGGTAAATTCTTCCATTTCCAGATCTTCAAGACGTTTGGCTTCTTTCTCAGCCTCTTCATCCTGTACCTTGCAGAACTCCTCAAACTTCTCCACAGCCATCTTGGCTTTAAAGTGAGCCTGTCTCGCTTCTTCCAGGACCTGCTCCGCTTTGACTACCTGTTGTTGTGCTTCTACCACCCGTTTTTCTGCATCGGCAATGGCCTGTTCCAGGGAGGCATCTTTCTCCCGTAACATGGCAACTTTCTGCTTCAACAGATCCAGATCATGCTGCTGAACACTTGTGTTCATAATGTTATCGTATAGCCGCTGTTCTTCTTGACTGCGCCATACAACATACTCTTCCAGATCCTTTTGACGTTGTGCCACTTCCTGCTTGCGTTGTTCGACCTCCTGATGGGCGAGATCCAGCTCATGCTGACAGCGCTTCACCTCCCGTTCAGCCGATTCCTCCCGTATATTTTTAACCTTCAGCAGATCATGCAGCATCTTCTCAGTAACCTACGATTTGCTGTAGTTGGGCAATTGTCTGGTCGAGGGGCATCAGTTCATCCGTTCTCTGCTTGAGAAAAGAGCGGATGGTTTCAATTTTCTGAATCGCCTCGTCGGCCAGTGGGTCAGCCCCCTGTTTGTATTCCCCGACTTTTACCAGTAATTCAATATCTTCATATTTGGACATCAGGGCTCTTGCCCGACTGACCGCCGCCCGGTGGTCTTCGGTAGTAATGGCATTCATCACACGGCTGGCACTGGCCAGCACATCAATGGCCGGGTAGTGCCCGGATGCGGCCAGCTTTCGGGAGAGAATGATATGACCATCAAGAATCGAGCGTGTTTCATCCGCTACCGGCTCGGTCATGTCATCCCCTTCAACCAGCACGGTATAGAGTGCCGTAATAGAGCCTACATCTGACATCCCGGTGCGCTCCATCAGCTTGGGAAGGGTGGCAAATACCGAAGGCGGGAAACCCCGACGGGTCGGTGGTTCTCCGGCGGCCAGTCCGATCTCACGCTGGGCACGGGCAAAACGGGTGACAGAGTCCATAAGCAGAAGAACCCGTTTGCCTTTATCACGAAAAAACTCAGCAACGGCTGTTGCAGTGTAAGCGGCTTTGGAACGCTCCATGGAGGACTTGTCGGAGGTCGCCACAATAATAACCGATTTCTTAACCCCCTCCGGGCCAAGGTCGTGCTCGATAAACTCCCGCAGCTCCCGCCCCCGTTCACCGATCAGGGCCAGTACGGTGACATCCACTTCCGCTCCCTTGACCAGCATGGACAACAGGGTACTCTTACCACCACCGGCCGCTGCAAAGATCCCCATTCTCTGCCCTTCACCACAGGTTAGAACGCCATCAATGGCTTTAACGCCCAGGGGAATGGGGTGGTCAATAATTCTTCGGGTCATGGGGTCGGGGGCATCGGTATAAACCGGGTAATGAGCTTCAGGCTCAATGCCATCAAATGCGTCAGGGTTTAATGGGTTGCCCATACCGTCCAGCACATGCCCCAGCAGGTGAGGGCCAACGGCTACGTGGTGTACTTTGCCGGTTGGAATAACTTCAGTGGTGGAGGAGATCCCCATAATTTCACCCAGGGGGGATAGTACCGTCTCATGTCCCTGGAAACCGACCACTTCGGCGTATGAGTTCCGGTCGCTGTCATCAGGGTTATTGGGGGATACCAGCTCACAGAGCTCACCGATTTTGACACCAGGCACCGCCGCTTTGATGATCATGCCCTGAACTTCAGTAACACGGCCACGAATATCAATCAGCCTGCCGCTTTCCACGGTGCTTTGCAGCGCATTGGTGAGATAGTTAAAAGTTTGAGCCAACTTGATGCCTCCATTATTTTTCTTGCTATGGATATGCTGCTATCGAGATCCTTCTGCTTTCCATGCTCGGTAAATGCAGCATTACCTGCCCTGACAGCATGGAGTTATTATCCAGACGCGGCAGAGTATAGTTGCTCTACTCAATACGTGGCTGAAAAACCGGATAAAGGATTCCCGAATCCATTACAGGCTGCTATTTTTCTTTTCGGCCTGATGATTTCGAGCTGAAATGGTGTTGGTAAAATAAATGCAGCGAAATAAAAGAAGGGCTGTGAAAGCCCTTCATGGTATTGGGTATTTTGGGAGTTACACCATCATTCCCATATCGCCGGGGCCTCCGGGGGCTCCTCCGGGACCACTCTGGGGGCGGGGAGGGGTGGATGTTGAAGAAGTCTGGTCCTGCTTGGACTCATCCAGTTCACTGACACACCATTCCAGAGTGTTGACGAACTTTTCCAGGGTGGACTCGAATAAACCGTAATCGCAGGAAGCCTGCAGGGAGCGAATCAGCAGTACTTCAGTTTTGTCATGGTTCAAGGCCAGAAAGGCACCCTGCATACTATGGTGCTGGAGGTTCAGTGAACACATTTTTTCCAGCAGTGTGGTTTTCTCCGGACTGTCATGGGTAATCATGGGTCGAACAGAAGCAACAAATACCAGCGCCTCATCATCTTCCAGATACTCCATGTTCACGATCAGGGTGTCGTCAAAACACAACCCGCAGGCATCGTGTTCGTTTAATTTGAGTTCTCCCAGGCCGATGCTCTGGGCAAAGTGTTGTAGATGCTGTTCTACATTCTGCTTGAAAGACATCAGGCCCTTCCCTCCAGTGATTTATTTTTCATAATTGAGCAATTTATTTTTGATAGGCTATTTATAGCTTAGACACTATATATAGCTCAGACATTCGCCATGGGAAAAAATTCCATAGATTTAATCGGCGGATTGTCACATTTCATAAAAAGCTGAAATAAATTCGCCAATCAAGGGATGAAAAGCCTGCCGTTTTACTTCATGATGCAAAATCGCTCAAGATTGTCAGGTTTGGTAGATAGTTTGTGATTGATGACACCATTTGGATGAAAGAAGCCCTGCTGGAAGCTGATAAAGGCCGTACCCTGGGCGAGGTGCCCGTCGGTGCTGTCGTGGTTAAGGAGGGTCAGATCATCGCCCGGGCGTGTAATCAACCTATTTCATCCTGTAATCCCGTTGCTCATGCTGAAATTCTGGTACTTCAGTCAGCGGCTGCAGCCATTGGCAACTACCGTCTGCTGGATTGTGATCTCTATGTTACGCTGGAGCCCTGCACCATGTGTGCAGGTGCGATTGTCCACAGTCGGATTCGTCGCCTGATCTACGGTGCAACAGAACCCAAGGCCGGTGCCATTGTCAGTGCCGCAAGGGTTCTTGAACAGCCTCAGATGAACCACCGGGTAGAGGTTACCGGAGGTGTCCTTCAAGATGAATGCAGTGGGATGATCAGCGAGTTTTTTCGTTTTCGCCGTCAGCAAATTCGTGAACAGCGGGGAAAGCAGCCTTTTGTTGATAAATAGCCTGTGACTGCTGGTTTCCGAAGGCTGGTTTCGATTATTATAGGCAGCCTTTGAATATCCCCCTGAGTTGAGAGGCTAAAGCATAAGGGCTGGCTGTAATCCAATCAGGAAGTGGCCACTCATCCGGGCTTCCTGATGTTTATTATTAGCTCATCCAGGCTGTAGCTCCTCACTAGCTGTTAATTGGCCCGAGGACAGACCAGAACATGCTGATACTGCGTGGCACCCCTGCACTTTCCCAGTTTCGCCGTCAAAAGCTGCTCGCTCAGCTGCAGAGCCGAGTGCCAGAGATCTCCTGTGTTGTTGCTGAATTCCAGCATTATGTGAAAATCCAGTCGTCCTGTGCGGAAGGTCTGAGTGAGAGGCAGTCTGATATTCTGGCCAGACTATTGACTTACGGCCCAAAGATTCAACAGATAGAACCTGACAGCTTTTCTTCCAGGGCAGAATTTCTGGTGGTTCCCCGTCCGGGCACGATTTCCCCCTGGTCCAGTAAAGCATCCGATATTGCTCACAATTGTGGCCTCGGTATGATCCAGCGAATCGAGCGAGGCGTTCGGTTTTTGGTGTTTGCGGATACCCGTTTATCAGAAGATCAGGAAACACGGATTGCAGATTTGCTCCATGACCGGATGACTCAGGCTGTCTTCCGTGATGAGGGTGAAATTACCAAACTGTTTGTTGTGGCCGAGCCAGCCCCGATGACTACTGTGTCCATTCTGGAAGGCGGCAGAGAGGCACTGGCTGCGGCTAATCTTTCCCTGGGCCTGGCTCTGGCTGAGGATGAAATCAACTATCTGATAGAGAGCTATCAAAAACTCGAACGGGATCCTACGGATGTTGAGTTGATGATGTTTGCCCAGGCAAACTCGGAACACTGTCGGCATAAAATTTTTAATGCTTCCTGGAGTATTGATGGTGAAGAGCAGGATCTTTCCCTGTTCAAGATGATCCGAAATACTCATGCCCTGCACAGTGAAGGGGTGCTGTCAGCTTATAAAGATAACGCCTCGGTTATTGAAGGTTTCCACGCAAAACGGTTTTACCCGGAATCTGATAGCCGTGAATATGGTTTCAATGAGGACGATATTCATATCCTCATGAAGGTAGAAACCCACAACCACCCGACGGCCATCGCACCCTGGGCGGGAGCCGCCACCGGTTCTGGTGGTGAAATTCGTGATGAAGGTGCCACCGGTAAGGGATCCAGGCCCAAGGCCGGTCTGACCGGATTCACCGTATCTAACCTGAACATTCCAGGCTATCAACAGCCCTGGGAACAGGATTATGGCAAGCCAGGCCGCATTGTCTCGCCGCTGGAAATCATGATCGAAGGCCCATTAGGCGGTGCCGGTTTTAATAATGAGTTTGGTCGTCCAAACCTGTGTGGCTATTTTCGTACCTTTGAGGCCAGCGTCAAAGGCGTTGCAGGCTATGAGGTTCGTGGCTATCACAAGCCCATTATGCTGGCCGGTGGTCTTGGCAATATCAAAGCTGAACACGTTGAAAAAGGGGAGATCCCGGTGGGTGCCAGGCTGATTGTCCTGGGCGGTCCTGCCATGCAGATTGGCCTGGGTGGTGGCGCGGCCTCTTCCATGACATCGGGTGAAGGTCAGGAAGACCTGGACTTTGCCAGTGTGCAACGAGACAACCCGGAAATGGAGCGTCGATGCCAGGAGGTGATCGACCGTTGCTGGCAGCAGGGGGACAGGAACCCCATCGCATTTATTCACGATGTGGGGGCCGGTGGTCTCTCCAACGCACTGCCTGAACTCGTCAGTGATGGTGGCCGGGGCGGTCACTTCCAGTTGCGTGCCATTCATAATGATGAACCGGGCATGTCGCCGCTGGCGCTCTGGTGTAATGAGTCCCAGGAACGTTATGTGATGGCGGTGGCTGCAGAAGACCTTCCCCGCTTCGAGGAGGTCTGTCAGCAGGAGCGTTGCCCTTATGCCGTGGTAGGTGAGGCGACCCAAGAGCAGCGGCTGCTGCTGGATGACAGCCACTTCAATAATCACCCGGTGGATATGCCGCTGGATGTGCTGCTGGGTAAACCACCCAGGATGCACCGTGAGATTCAACGTCAGTCCTTCGAGCGTGATCCCCTGGACCTGACCGACATCAAGCTGCTGGAAGCGATGGAGCGGGTATTAAAACTGCCATCCGTTGCCAGCAAGAACTTCCTGATCACCATTGGCGACCGAACCATTACCGGTCTGGTTAATCGTGACCAGATGGTGGGCCCCTGGCAGGTGCCTGTGGCAGACTGCGCGGTGACCGCAACGGCTTTTCAGGGCTATACCGGCGAAGCCATGTCCATGGGGGAACGCACACCGCTTGCCCTGATCAATGCTCCTGCTTCCGGGCGCATGGCGATTGGCGAGGCGATCACCAATATCTCTGCTGCCCGTATTGGTAAAATCGGCGATATCAAACTGTCGGCCAACTGGATGGCCGCAGCAGGTCATCCCGGTGAAGATGAAAACCTGTTTGATACGGTTAAGGCCGTGGGTATGGAGCTTTGCCCGGCACTGGGTATTGCTATTCCGGTGGGTAAAGACTCCATGTCCATGAGCACCCAATGGCAGGAAAATGGGGAAGATAAGCGTGTCACTTCACCACTGTCGCTGGTTATCTCGGCATTCGCCCCGGTTCGGGATATTCGCAAGACGGTGACGCCTCAACTGAGGACGGATCAGGGTAATACTGATCTGCTGTTGATTGACCTTGGCCGTGATCACAACCGACTGGGTGGTTCAGCACTGGCCCAGGTCTATGGTCAGTTAGGTGACTCGGCACCGGATGTTAACTCTCCGGAAGATCTGAAAGGATTCTTTAATGCCATTCAGGAACTGATGGATAAAGACCTGCTGCTGGCCTACCACGACCGCTCCGACGGTGGCCTGTTTACCACCCTGATTGAGATGGCGTTTGCTGGCCATACCGGTATTGCGGTTGATCTGGATAAGCTGGCTGGCAACAAGTCCATGGTTCTGCCAGCTCTGTTTAATGAAGAGCTGGGTGCGGTTATCCAGGTGCGCCACCGCGAGAAAGGCCTTGTTAAGGATATCCTGGCTCAGCATGGTCTTGCTGCCTGTTCTCACACCATCGGTACCCTGGCTGCTGGCCAGCGGGTATCGTTCCGGTTCAATGGAGCCGAGCTGGTCAGTGAAAGCCGGATCAAGTTCCAGCGCTGGTGGGCAGAAACCAGTTATCGCATTCAGGCGCTGCGGGACAATGCCGAGTGTGCACGACAGGAGTTCGATAACCTGCTGGATGATCATGATGACGGGCTTCATGCCTCCCTGCCTTACGATATCTCTCTGGATGTGGCGGCTCCCTATATCAACACCGGTGTTCGTCCAGCCATGGCCATTTTGCGGGAGCAGGGTGTCAATGGTCAGGTAGAAATGGCGGCGGCCTTTGACCGGGCTGGTTTCAAAACAGTTGATGTGCACATGAGTGATATCCTGTCCGGTCGACGTACTCTGGATGAATTTACAGGTCTGGTGGCCTGTGGTGGCTTCTCTTATGGGGATGTTCTGGGAGCCGGAGAAGGCTGGGCCAAGTCGATTCTCTTTAATGAACAGGCCCGTGATCAGTTTGCCCGCTTCTTCGATCGTCGCGACAGTTTTGCCCTGGGTGTATGCAACGGCTGTCAGATGCTCTCCAATCTGCATGACCTGATTCCCGGTGCTGACTACTGGCCTCACTTTGTCCGCAACCAGTCTGAGCAGTTTGAGGCCCGGGTGGCGATGGTTAAGGTTCAGAAGAGCCACTCAATCCTCTTCCGGGGGATGGAGGGTGCCCGTATGCCAATTGCTGTCGCTCATGGGGAAGGGCATGCCGAGTTTGCCGATCCGTCTCACCTGGAGCGGCTGGCGAACAGTGGTCAGGTGTCTTTGCAGTTTGTGGATAACCAGGGCAGGCCCACCACACGTTATCCCTACAACCCCAACGGCTCGGTGCAGGGAATTACTGGCCTGACCTCTGCCGATGGTCGGGTTACCATTATGATGCCCCATCCTGAGCGGGTATTCCGTACAGTTCAAAACAGCTGGCACCCGGAGCACTGGGGTGAAGATGCACCGTTGATGAGAATGTTCCGCAACGCACGGGTCTGGGTCGGTTAACAGGAAAGGTCTTTCCTGTTTTCCCAAAAGGAGTTAACGACATGAATTTGAGACGCTATTGGGCCATATTGCCCCTCACTTTTGCCGCTCTGCTGTCAGGGTGTATGACGGACAGCACAGGGACAACCTATTCAAGCAGTGAGGCCCGGAGAATCCAGCAGGTCAGTTTTGGCACTGTTTCCGAGCTGCAATATGTAACACTGGAAGGCACTGAAGGTGCTGTGGGTACTGTAGCCGGTGCGGCCATTGGTGGTATTGCAGGATCCAGTGTTGGCGGTGGCAGAGGCAGTGATATTGCCGCTATCCTGGGCGGAGTTGCCGGTGGTGTGCTGGGGAGCAGGGCTGAAAAACAGCTGACCACACAGCAGGGTATTGAGATGACCATTCGGCTTGATAGTGGAAAATATATTTCAGTGGTTCAGGAGGTTGACTCAAAAGCGCCTATGCAGGTGGGTGATGCGGTGAAGATTTTGACGCAGGGTAACACGACTCGGGTTGTTCGAATGCGATAGTTTGATGGAGCGGGGCTCGTCTCCGCTCTTGAATAAGTTTTGGAGGCTTTCCGGCTATGGGTGAGGATGGGCATGAGTAACAAGACAATTGCAGTAGTGCTGGCGGCTCTTCTGGCTCTGGGTGTGACTGGCTGGTTTTTGCTGGCTAAAAAGGATGAGCCTGAACCATTGCCCGTAACGGAAGTCATTCCGATACAGCAGGAGGTCATAGACACGCCGGTGGGAGAGCCTGCTTTCTCTCCGGGCATCGAATTTGACGAGTCTTCCGAAGAAACCCGAATCATCCTGAAAACGCCGGATAACGGAGAGTTGAGCAACCTGCTTTCGGAAAAAGTGCTTCGTGATGACAAGGTAGTGGACAAGCCTGCAACCGGAAAATGATGAAAGTGTGAGACATATCTCACATTTTTTCGCGTAATCACTGCTATTGCCATCACGAGTGTATTGATAACGTAAACCTTGCATGGATGCACTTGTCACACGGATGTGACCCCGCCAGCTCTGCTGGTGGGTTTTATTTCTCTTCTTAACTTCCCTTTCCTCCGAACTATTCCTCCCTTCGAACCACGGTTATCAGGACTGGTTGCAAAGCCACTGTCATTTTTTTACTGTGTGGCAAGAAAAGTAAACCTTCATAAATGTTTCATAGTGGTGTGTTAGCTGCACTGGGCTCCGCCTCGGTTAGCAGCCAGACAGAGGTAAGTGATGCCTTTATTAATAGAGCCGGAGATGCTGGCTACCCTGTTGAACGACCAACATCTGCTGGTTCTGGATGCTCGATTCAGTCTCGCCGACCCGAAACAGGGACGGGTGATGTATCACCAGGGACATATTCCGGGAGCGCTCCATGCTGATCTTGAAGCAGATCTCTCCGGTTTGATTATTCCCGGTAAAACTGGCAGGCATCCACTGCCCGAGTCGGCAGACTGGCAGGCAACACTCCGTCGTTGGGGAATGGATAAGCACTCTCAGGTCGTTGTTTATGATGATGGCGGTCATGCCATGGCCGCCAGGGCCTGGTGGCTGTTACGTTGGGCGGGTATCTCTCAGGCTATGATTCTGCATGGCGGCATGAAAGCCTGGCAGGCGGGCCGTTATCCTGTGACTAACGATGTGTCTGAAGTGGCAGAAACTCAGGCTGATTTTACCACGGGACATATGCCAACGGTTTCAGCGCAGGATCTTATGGCGCAGATAGAAACTGAAGATAGCCTTAGTTATAAACTGATTGATGCCAGGGCTTATGAGCGATTCCGTGGAGAAGAAGAAACCCTGGACTCGCAGGCTGGGCACATTCCCGGGGCGGTATGCCATCCATTCGCCAAAAACCTGGATGAAGATGGCCGCTTTCTTTCAGCGGATCACTTGCGGGAGCTATTTACTGCACTGGTTGGCGACGACTCCCGGCCTGTCTTCTACTGTGGCTCCGGTGTTACCGCCTGTCACAATATTTTTGCCATGGAGCTTGCGGGTTTGTCGGGTGCCACACTGTACCCCGGCTCATGGAGCGAATGGATAACAGACCCCCTGCATCCTGTCGCCAGAGGCCAATAGCTTCGTGTCATTCAGAGTAACCCACGGGATTTTATCGGGCTCAGCTCGCGGATGTGTTTCTGCTGAGCCAGCCTGCCAACAATCTGATGCTGACTGGTAAAACCGGAAACGCACATCTTGATTTCATACTGATCTTTTTTGCTGTTCAGCTCAGCAACAAAACTTTTCAGGTGTAACCCGTTCTCGCTGCTGCACTGGAGAATTTGTTCAAGGCTGCCGGGATCACTGGTGGTGATCAGTCGAAGGTTCAACTCGTTCACGCTGTCATTTCCTGTCAGTGGCAAATGGTCATAAAAAAGCCCCCGGACCGGTTAGGGTGCGGGGGCTCGTTTCTGCTTTTCAGCTATCCACGATAACCCCCCCGGAGCATCATAATGGTGCCGGGTTTCATGGTAATCATGGCAAGCAGTGAAGAATTCATAGCGATAAGTAAGTATGCGTATTGTTGTTCGGTCAAAACTTATAACAAACCAGATAGGGTATGTAAAGTCTTAAGTTCGGCTAATCAGCGATAATTCTTGATATATCTTCCATAATTATTCATGGGAAAACCTCTCAGCCTTGATGATGTATTCAGGTAGAATGACTGTTTTTAGCGAGTGTTAAAGAGCTGGTGACTTAATGAATTCATGGACTGTTGATAGCTGGAGACATATGCCGTTGCTCCAGCTGCCGGAATATCCCGACCAGGAAAAATTGAGCCGGGTTGAACAGGAGCTGGCTGCCATGCCACCGCTGGTTTTTGCGGGTGAAGTGAATGAGTTGAGAAACCGTCTGGCAGAAGCGACCGAAGGCAGAGCATTTCTGCTGCAGGGGGGAGACTGTGCAGAAAGCTTCCTGGAGTTCTCGGCTAATAACATCCGTGACACGTTTAAAGTCATGATGCAGATGGCGGTGGTGCTCACCTTTGGTGCTGCCTGCCCGGTGATCAAGGTAGGGCGTTTGGCCGGCCAATTTGCCAAGCCAAGAACTTCTGGCACTGAAACCATCAATGGTGTTGAATTGCCGATCTATCGCGGTGATATCATTAACGGCACCGAGTTTACCCCGGCGGCTCGTAATCCGGACCCCCAGAGAATGCTGCAGGCCTATCACCAGGCTGCTTCCACCCTGAACCTGCTGCGAGCTTTTGCCCAGGGTGGCCTGGCCTCTCTGGAACAGGTGCATGCCTGGAATCTGGACTTTGTTGCAAACAGCCCACAGACTGATCAATACCGCAACATGGCTGACCGAATTGATGAATCGCTGGATTTCATGAGAGCCTGTGGCATCTCAGCAGAGCATTCGTCCACCATCCGAGAAACCGCATTTTATACCTCCCATGAAGCGTTGTTGCTGCCTTACGAACAGGCGCTGACCCGCCGTGATAGCCTGTCCGGTAACTGGTATGACTGCTCAGCCCATATGCTCTGGGTGGGTGACCGAACCCGTCAGGTCGATGGTGGCCATGTTGAATTTGTTCGTGGTATTCAAAACCCGATTGGTTTGAAAGCAGGCCCAACCCTGCCACCGGATGACCTGATTCGGCTGATTGACCGGATCAACCCGGAGAATATTCCCGGCAAATTGAACATCATTGTCCGCATGGGGGCTGACAACCTGGAGAAAGGCCTGCCGCCACTGCTGAAAGCGGTTCAGCGTGAAGGGCGCAATGTGCTCTGGAGCTGTGATCCAATGCACGGGAATACCTACAAGGCCAGCAATGGCTATAAAACCCGTGAAGTGTCGAAAATTCTCTCAGAAGTTGAGCAGTTCTTCGCGGCTCATCGCGCCGAGGGAACCTATGCCGGCGGCGTTCACTTTGAAATGACCGGTCAGAATGTGACGGAGTGTGTCGGCGGTGCCAATGCCGTGACGGAAGATCATCTGGGCAATCGTTATCATACCCACTGTGATCCTCGCCTGAATGCTGATCAGGCGCTGGAGCTGGCATTCCTGATTGCTGATACCCTGAAGAAGTGCCGCACGTTGAGAGATAGAACATAGTTTAGGCTCAACCATGCAAGACCGCATTAGCATCATCCGGTGATATTACGACATTAGCTCTGGATGCCACTGTTAATGCGGCTAACATATTCCGTTTAACCAGCAAGTTTAAAAAATAGACATGGTTTACTGATAGCTGTTGACTTATCGTTCAAAAACAATATGATAGGTTTCATCTAACGGGGTATAGCGCAGTCTGGTAGCGCGCCTGCTTTGGGAGCAGGATGTCGGGAGTTCGAATCTCTCTACCCCGACCATATTTCCTTTCCTTACTTCTCTTCTTAAAGCTTCATTGAATTCTTCTCTGCTGCCATTGACAGTTTCGTCTGCATGTCTAGAATAGCTCTGGCTTCGGCGTGTAGCGCAGCCTGGTAGCGCATTTCGTTCGGGACGAAAGGGTCGGAGGTTCGAATCCTCTCACGCCGACCAGAAGCCTTTCCGCCATCTTCCTTTAAAGTCCGTAACCCCTTGATTTTACTGGTTTACTGGCTTCTAGCCTATCTTTACTACCGCCACCATCGCACATAATTAATATCTCATCTTCATTTGGATAGTCTTTCTGTCCATGCTCAAGCCACCAGAGAGCAATGCACTCACAAGAAAATTCAGACGTGTCTTTACTGGTATTTAAATGAACCACTGACTTGTTTTTGCCCAAGTCGTATATCCCATGTGGTATAACTTTGCCATTGCCCTGACTGGGGAAATCGTGATCATTGACAATCGTTGGCTCAATAGCATCCGTCACCCCTTCGCGATAGAAATTACCCAATGTCTCCTTCTTCTTGGTATCCATGCTAAGTACTGGCTTGCCTGCATCCAAATATTCCTGCTTCAATCTTTTAAGATTTCTGAATTGTGCGTCGCGATCTTTATTCTGCCCCATCGTTCTCTTTTTCTGAGGCTTACGACGACGGAAACCTTGTTCATAAAGCACCTTGGAGACGATATTCTTACTTGCCAGAGTGTCTGTCTTCTCAAGTTGTCGGGAAATATTTCGGCGGGATAGATTTGTCCATCGGACTTCCTGCCGCATAGGATCACCTGCGGTGTGATCGTGTAGAATACGGAGCACGTTCTCAACCAAACAGGGACATACCACCGTTAGTCTTCTTCTTCCCCCCCTTTTTTACGAATCCGATTCGTAGTGAGCTGCTTTTTGGAATTAAGTTCAGTTATTCCGTGAGCAACAGTTTCCCGATGACAGCCCAGTAATCGAGATATGTACTCGATACCCCCATGACCTAACTTTACTGCTTCAATAGCAGCGTACCTTCGGCGATCTCTCTCATTGAGTGAGCAGAAAAAATCTACCATCTGAGTTTCAGCTACTTCTGAATAATTACCCATGACCACTCGCATAGAAAAGATCATCAAAGAATATATTTATGGCTCTTTACTATAGGCGAAATGTAGAAATTATTTCAGGACAATTACTAAATTGGCGAGCTATCTGCCAAGTCTTGATCCGATCTTGCGACGACTGTCTGGGCTAAACAATCAACTAAGAGTTCGCCATCCTGATCCTTGAAAATTGATCCATGGGGTTCACTTTTGAGGATGGAAGATAAAAAGTACGTATGATCCTTTGCGGATGCAAATCTTCCTGCCAGTCTCGGTTTTCTGTCCTGAGTATCGCCCTTCATGATCGGGTACACCTTTGGCTTTCATATCATGAAAAAATCTGGAGTTTTCTGAATCGTCATCTAGAGTGACTGGAACAGGTTCCTCTTCAGGTGCTCTGGAACTGACCAATTCAGCGTGCTACACGGCAAAACGGGATAAATAGTCTTTTTCAATCCAGCGCGGACGTTCCAGTTGAAAATGTTCTTCCAGCATCAGTTCGGTGCTGGTCAATGCGCCCTCCACCCAGCCTTGCAGATCGGAATAAGAGTCACCGCAAATGTGAATGGGTAAACCGGGCAGGTGGCGCATACGCTTTTGAGTAGTCAGGCTCTTTTGTCCGGGCTTCCACAAACTGTATCCTCCCCCATAGGGGTCTTGAGACCAATCCATGTAGGCCGCAGTATAAGGTTTCGGAATGTATTTCAAGTCATGAAGCGCCTTGAGTTCCTTTTGGGCTTGCACAACCTGGTTATTGGTGGCCCGGCTCTCGTTGGGAAGAGGGCTCTGTCCCACCGGAACAAAGGGGTTCTCTGCTCCGGCAAACTCATTCCCTCTGGCCAGAGGATGCCAGTAATCCAGCACCCGGCCATCAGTATAGGCTGCCAGCAACAGGGCGTTGGTGTTGCCAGCTTTACCGGCAGGTCGATCCTCTTCTGTACCAAAATAATAGGACTGTTTGATCTGAAGGTCAGTCACCGACTTACCCCCTCTGATCCCGAGCACCTTCCACCAAGGGTAAGGGTAGCCAAGATAAAGTTTAATGGCCGGTTTTGAAATGACTGAGTCAATGTCCGACCGTATTTCGGGGGTGCGTAAATGAACTGAATCCTGATCCAGTAGCTCCAGTGAGCGTTTTGGTAACCCTAAAATGGCGTGCCGGGCATTAACCACCATTCTGGTACCCCGGGCATTCTCGAACACGAGTTTAACCCGGGTCTGTCCCTGCTGTTTAAATGGGGTTATGGCGCATAGCCTGTGACGGGAGTGGTACCGGCCTCCTTGATTAATAAATCCTTGCACCAGGGCTTCGGGTAATGATTGAAAGCCGGTTGCAATCATCCTTGAGGGAACATCCCAGCCCGGTGCATTATTTCTGAAGACATCCATCGCCACGGCGGCATTCCAATTGCGAAAAGGAGCGTCGTAACCCCCGGCATCATTGATCAGTTCAATCGCTTCTCTGGACAGTACCCAGTCCATCAGACTCCACCATCCGTACTCATAGAGCCTTTTTCCTTCCAGGGTATGGGATTGTCGGAAAGCTCTCCACTCATCAGGGGATGCACGGACGCTTTGAGGAACCAGTGTATCGATCACATATTGGATCAGTTCGCCAGGTGTTTTACCCCGCTCATTGAAACTCAGCCGGTAGGGGACTTTATCCGGATCACGAAAGTCCAGGTCACGGAGATGGTGGTTGCGCACAAAAGAAATATTGCCCTGTGTGCCACTGCCCGGAAAGTCAAGAGTGGGTAAGCCCAAAGCGTTGACCAGTTCCCGGGTCACTGCATGACTGGAAAAGTAGCGCATGCCCCCCAGTTCTGCCGGTACGTTGGGCATTCCGGGCATCTTGAGGGAGTAAAGACGGCCGCCAATCCGGTCACTCATTTCAAACAGGTCAATTTTCTGGTGTTCAGGAGCCGAAATTTTATCCCTTAAGCGCCATGCTGAATAAGCGCCGCCCACTCCTGCCCCAACAATCGCAATATCTGTCTCGTAGGCTTCCTGATTCATTATTTTTGGATATCCTGATCAATTGAGCCCGGTTGGTTGTTATGAAATCATGGGAGGAACCGGTTTGTTATCCATGATGCCAGCACGGGGAGCAACAGTGATGACCTTTCTGAAACAACGAAGTGATCCTGATTCATTCCAGAGTGCATATCTGACTGAAAAAGGGCATCACCAAAGGGGATATCGGCAGGGAAAAATAGTCATTAATGTAAATGATAGGCAGAAAATTGAGGATAAAAATTTGGTTTTGTGAGGTGAATAGCGGGGCTATTTGCCGAACAAAAGAGGATTTTTAGATCAATTTGCTGTCGCCGCACGACTGCATGGATGCAGGAGCTAGAGCAACGCAGGAGCAGTTGCCGTGTAGGGCAGTCTATTCTCGGTCAGCCTCCTGGAGGCGGATTTATGCCTGGTCGATACATTCTCGTACACCGGGGGGGGAGGGCGTTGTTGGCCAGGGGCAGGTTGTTTTCCAGTGTTTACCATGAAGTTGCTGCCCCCTTTTGCCATACTCGCTTGCTTGACCCCCATCGGTTCGTAAAGGCTATCGATGGATTCATCCTCGTTCAGTTCATCCGGACGGTCAGGGCGTTGTTGGCCAGGGTCAGGTTGTTTTCCAGTGTTTACCATGAAGTTGCTGCCCCCTTTTGCCATACCCGCCTGCCTGACCCCCATCGGTTCGTAAAGGCTATAGATGGATTCATCCTCGTTCAGTACATCCGGACGGTCAGGGCGTTGTTGGTCTGATTCTTTTCCAGCGTTCGCCATGGCGCTGCTGCATCCTGTTGCCGTGTTCTCCGGTCTGACTAACAGCAGATCGCAATGGTTCTGAGGAGGAGCAGGCAGTGGTCTACCAGTCATGGATCTGTCGTCGGGTTGCCACGGCATGGGGTGGTTACGGCCAGCCCTGGCCGATGATCTTTGGTTGCAATAGCGGTAGGTGTACACACCGATCAGCACAACAAACAACGCGCCCAGGGTGATACAGGCTAAAACGACAGTATTTAGATTTAGTGATTGCACTAACGGTGTTGATTTGGCAAAAGTGGCAGAATCCGGGGAGGAAAAGGTCATGCCTGGTGTCGTGGCCCCAGTTGTTGGGGGCGTTGTAAGTGTGATAGAACCCGGGCTGGAAACGTTCATGGTGGTGCCTGGCACCGTGGCCAGCGTCTCTGTGACAGGAGATGATGGAAGGGCATTAGTACCATTTGATGTATCAATACCAGTATTAACAGCTTGGCAATCCCGCGTTACCAATCGGCGGTCAAGATCTTCACAGAATAGAGTATTATTTAGCCAATGAATACACGCTTGGCGGTTGTATGTTTGCTTTATACCATTAATACTGACATTACAAATAACTGGGTTATCTCCTCCATTGATCTCCGGGGAGGGAGCATTATCAGTACTGTTAACGAAGCTGTTAATCACCGTAGTGTTGGCAGTACTTCCTTTTCCCTGAATGGATCCTGCGCCAATACCAGCATTTGCCTCTTTGCCTGAGGTTATCACCGTGCAGTTCACCGCTGTCGTGTCGATAACATTTGCTTTATTCTTCCTTGCTCCCACCCCAATACCGGCATTCGCCTTTTCACCTATCACCCAGCAGTTCACCGCTGTCGTTTTTATAACATTTCCCTCTATATCATTTCCGCCTGCCAGATATCCCGCCCCAATACCGGCATTCGTCTCTTTAATACCGGCATTCGCCTCTTTACTTGAACCTGAGGTTTTCACCGTGCAATTCACCGCTGCCGTTTCGATAACATTTCCTTTTCTCTGATGTCCCGCCCCAATACCAGCATTCGCCTTTTTGCCTGAGGCTCTCACCCGGCAGTTCAACGCTGTCGTGTTGGTAACAGTTGCAAGGTACGATCTTCCCGCCCCAATACCAGCATTTGAATACTCTCCGGAAGCTGACACCGTGCAGTCCACCGCCGTCGTGTCGGTAACAGTTGCATGGGACCTTCCCGCCCCAATACCGGCATTTGCATCCTCACCAGAGGTTGTCACCGTGCAGTTCAACGCTGTCGTGTTGGTAACAGTTCCTGTTAACTGATATCCCGCCCCAATACCGGCATCTGTTTTATTACCGGAGGTTTCCACCCTGCAGTTTGCTGCTGTTGTGTTGGTAACTGTTCCTTTGTTAATTTTGCCCACAGCAACAGCTGCGGTTGCATTTTCACCCCTGGTAGCAACGCAAGCACGTTCAACGTGAATATTGCTGATCCTGGCGTCGCCTGACATTTCACAAGCCGCTACCCCGGCCGGAGCTGTTGAATTTATATTGGCATCAATAAGACTCAGGTTCTCGATACTGCCCTCAGCGGAGAGGTGTTCTACCAGGCACCGGAAAAGGTTGCCAATGGTATGGCCATTGCCGTCCAACTTGCCGGTAAACGGATGGGTTTTATTACCAATGGGTTGGGTTAACTGGCTACCATCAATATCTTTAGTCAGTTGATATTTATTGCCGCATGATTCCACATCATGGCAGACCCTGCTCAGAGTCTCGGCATCCGCCACCTTAACCCAGGGGGCGGTGTCAGAGGTGGCTGCTGGTGCTGATCCGCCGACCGAGGAAAGGCTGGCCAGAGCTCCCAGTGCCAGGGACGTTTTTGGTAACTGGCCAGCCCGGTGTGTTGTGGTAACGGGTTTACCGGGCTGTTGTCGTGGGTTCTTTGAGGTTTTTCTGGTGTTGTTTTTAGTGTTTTCCGGGGGGGCGTCCGGTGTATTTTCCCTGTGCGTGCCAGGTTCGGGTACCAAACCGGCGTGGGCAGTGACCGAGTTAAACTGATCGCTGGCAAACTGCCCCGCGACCGCAAGGTTGACAAGATAGCCCAGCGCATTATTGATTGTCGGAGGCAGGTTGGCACAGGCTGCTATCGCCCGTCCTGCCAGTGTGATGAACTGCAGGTAATCACTGGTCTGGCCATCACGGCCCGGGAAATCAATGCCAGCAGCAGAGTCAGCAACATCCGGTACTGGCGGCCGGGAATTGGTTGGGTCATAGTGGGGGTTTAGCGACTGAACAAATGCACTGACTGCGGATTGGGCCACCCCAAACCCTCTCCATTGGCCCTCTGGTTGTGTGGTCGGGGTTGTCACCGGTTGCGGGTCAATGGTAGTGCCTGCCGAGGGTACGCCTGGTGGCCGTATCAAAACCAATACCTCATAACAAAGTTGTTTACGGCGATATCGATCCACTGTCTTGCAGAGTAAATACCCGGAGGAGCGAAACAGGTGGACCTTTAACGTTTAACTGCTTTTGACGTGTAATACTGACGCTGTACGTACGCTACTCGAGAAGAAATAATAGCCAGTGCTATAGCAGTGGTGAGAATTGTTTGAATCACATACGCCTTTTTTTACTATGAAAATGCAGATATCTGTTGATTAAATCGGGGCTCCAGCGCTGGACATATATTATCCTTCAGATTGTTGGCCGAGGTCATGTTCTTTTCCGGTGTTCGCCGTTGAGTTGCCCGCTGTTGCCATATTCGCCTGCTCGACCAACACCGGTTCAGCGGATTGATACTCGGTCAGTACCTGGTACACAAGGCTGTCAGAAAAAACTGTGTCATTATGAATCTTGAATGTGTTCAAAAAGAAAGTCCTGACACCAGCTCCCCTCTAAAGGGGATATCGGCAGGGAAAAATAGTCATTAATGTAGATGATAGTGAGGACAAAACCATTTGCCTTCAGCTGCTCAGTGCAACTTGCTGGCAATATAACGGTTCAAACTTACACCGGATTCTGCCGCCTGAATAACCAGATGTCGATGAGTTTCCGGTGGTACTCTTAGCAACACTTTGCCGCTGTAGTCCCTGATGGAAAAAGGCTCCGGGATTGTCTCGTTAGCCGCTTGCATATCCGCCACGGTGTCTGATACCAGTTTCCGAATACCGTTCAGCGCTGCTATCTGGTCTTGTTCCAGCCAGCTCAGGCCGGGAAACTCAGAACACAAGCCCACATATTCCTGATCTTCTTCAGACCAGGTGACCCGATAGGTGTATTTGTCGGTGGATTTATTCATTGCTTTCTTGCTCCATACGTTCTATTGCCTGCAACACTTGTCTTACCTGATAAGGTTTTGCCTTGCCCTTGCTGTCCTGAATATTCACCCTTGGATCCCCTTGCCAGGGAGTTCTGTAAACCCGATGGCTTGAACCTGTTTGTCGGGGAGCCCCAAAGTATGCATCGCAGACTTTACATAAATCCTTGAATCTGATGCACTTGGGGTTTTTGCTCATCAGTTCGAGAATATCAGATATACTTGCCATTAATTGATAGTAGCACTATTGATACTGATTTCAATACCCCTAACAAGTCAAAAAAGTCAAAAGGAACTTAATGTTTCGGATAACCAGTAATATCCCGAATGGATTTATACAGCGGCTGCAGGCGTTTATAGATCTTTTTATAAACCTCATTGTACAAACGGTCATACAGCTGCATGGTTGGCAGGTCCGGCTCAAACACATCGCCTACCCGGGTCATTTTATCAATGGCTTCGTTATAGTCTTTATGAATGCCAAGGCCGACACAGCAGTTAATGGCTGCCCCAAGGCCGGAAGCTTCGTAGGTGTGTGGCCGTTCTGCCTCCATGCCAAAAATATTGGCCGTCAGTTGCATGGCGGCATCACTCTGGGATCCACCACCGGAGACCCGTAGCCGGGTGATCGGTGTGCCACTGCGTTTTTCAATCTGCTCTTTACCAGATCGCAGTTCGTAAGCCAGTCCTTCCAGAATCGCACGGTAAATATGCGCCCGTTTATGAACATCGCCAAAGCCAATAAAAGCGCCTTTGCCTTCAGGGCCGGGTTGACGTACGCCCGGGGACCAGTAAGGTTGCATCATCAAGCCCATTGAGCCCGGTGGTACCTGGGTTAACAGGGCATCGAAAAGCTGCTCGGGCTCTACACCCAACTCTTTTGCTTTACGCTGCTCGGCCTGGGCCAGCTCATTTTTAAACCAGCTGACCATCCAAAAGCCCCGATAAATCATCACCTCAGTGTTGTAACGCTTAGGCATCGCCGCTGTGTAGGGTGGAATAAAGGGAACTGTTTCAAAATATCGGGACGTTGTCGTACTGATGGTGGCTGTAGTGCCAAAACTCAAACAGCCAATATGAGGGTCAACACCGCCTGCGCCCAGCACTTCGCAGGCCTTGTCGGATGAGGCTGCGATCATTGGTAACCCCGCAGGCAGACCGGTATGCTCCGCAGCTTCAGCCGTAATATGACCTAACCGCTCGCCGGGTTGTACCAGTTCCGGCAACATGTGTCGTCTGGCGGCCAGCAGTTGCCATTTCAGATCGTGCTTGCCAGCCCATTTCTGACGGCGATAGTCATAGGGCAGATAACCGGCCACTGAACCACAGGCGTCTTTCATTTCGCCAGTCAGCTGATAGGTCAGGTAGCCGGATAAATTTACATAGTAACGGGTCTTCTGCCAGATATCGGGCTGATGTTGTATGATCCAGTTATCACGGGCTTTGGCGCGCAGATCTTCGATCAGGCTGGTCAGGCCGATGGTCTTGATTAACAGTCCCCAGAGGCCGCCAACGGGCTTTTCCGGTTCGGCTTTACGCTGATCCATCCAGACAATGGCGGGTCTCAAAGGCTTTATATCTTCATCCAGGTTAATCATGGTGTAGCGCTGTGTGGTCAGTGCCATACCTTTGATCTGCCCGGGCGATACAATGCCCTCGTCCCATAACGCTTTACAGGCTTTTCCAAGCTGTTGCCAATAGTAGTCAGGGTGCTGTTCTGCCCAGCCGGGGTGTTGTGAAAAATAGGCCTCCAGCGCAACTTTGCTTTTGGCGATCTCATTGCCGACACTGTCAAATACCAGGGCCCGAATGCTCTGTGTGCCATTGTCGATGGCCAGCACATAGTCTGAATCACTCACTACACACTCACTTCTTGTTTCTTATTATCGAGTATCAGCGTTCTTGCGCCGTTTCGGAATACTGTAATAAGTGTTCCAGATGGATTGATAACGGGTGACTTCCTGTTGCCACTGCTGCTCGCTCCAATCCAGTTCTTCCTGGCAGATGGCCTTGATTCTGTCGGCAAAAATCAGGCCTCCCTGTTCCAGCAGCAAGCCCAGGCGGGTACGGCGGAGTAGAAGATCATCCAGGTGCACAACGGCTTCGTTGCCGGCCGACCAGCGCAACTCGGCCCAGAGGGCACGGGCACCGGGAATAACGTCCTGTTCATCGGGTTGGATCTGTGCCAGTAAACGATCAGCGTCCATGCCGTAATGGCCCCGGATACGTTTCTTTAAATAGTCCGGCAGCTTGTTAAACAGAGAACTGTCAGGCTCGTATTGAGTAAACATCTCCGCGCCAGTATCACTGAAATCAACGCCGGGCAGGTACTCTTCAGCTGCTTTTAATACATCCAGGGCAATCAGCCGGAAGGTGGTCAGCTTGCCGCCACTGATGGTCACCAGTCCGTTATCGTTCCAGATACTGTGGTCACGTTTTTCTTTTGACGGGTTCAGTGTCCCGGAGCTGACCAGTGGGCGTACACCGGCCCATGAAGAGATAATATCCTGTTCGGTTAACCCGGCTTTCGGGAACTGGGAACAGGCGGCTTTCATCAGGTATTCCAGTTCATCACGGGTCATGGCTACTTCATGGTTGCCAATAGTGCCGTTGTCCAGGTCGGTTGTCCCGACCACGGTTCTGCCTTCCCAGGGGTAAATAAATATGGGTCGTTTATCATCCGGGTGCATGGCGGTGTATGACTGAGCCACCGGCAGTCGCCAGCCAGGTACGACAATATGGCTGCCACGGGCAGGGCGAATATGCTGCTCTGAGGTCATCTCACCCCGAAGTTGATCACCCCAGGCACCTGTGGCATTGATCACCACTTTGGCTTTCACCGGCATTACCTGACCGGTTTCGGTATCCTTCAGTTGAGCACCCGTCACCTGACCATTGTGTTTAATCAGCGCATCGACACCAACATAATTTATTACCGTAGCACCGTCTTTCTGAGCTTCGCGCAAAACCCGGATAACCAGGCGTGAGTCGTCGGTAATGGCATCGGCAAACTGGGTGGCACCGAGCAGCTTGTGCGCATTAATGAGTGGGCTCAGGTTTTCAACGTCGTGTGATTTATGAAATTTACGGTAACGCTTACCGGCAAAAAAATCATAAATACGCAGCAGAATATTGAAGACCAGCGGCCCTGGAAACCCACCTTTGTAATGGGCCATCAGATAGCCCATTTGATCAACAAGGCCGGGAGCCTCTTTCATCAGGCGTTCCCGTTCGGAAACTGAGTGCATGGTGGTTTTGATATCGCCGGAAGCGATGTAGCGTAGGCCGCCATGGATCATTTTTGATGAACGGCTGGAGGTTCCCCAGGCGAAATCCTGACGATCAACCAGCAGCACCTTCAGGCCCCGGCGTGCCGCTTCACGGGCAATGCCAGCACCGGTGATGCCGCCACCGGCCACAACGATATCCCATTCTTTGTCAGTATTGTTTTTTAACGCTTCCAGTAACTGATTCCGGTTACCTGTCTGCCAGGATTTCTGCCACATGGGTTGGGTACCTGATTAATTCAACTTATTCGCTGTCCCGGAGTAACACGCCGGGGTTCAGTCGTTTGTCCGGGTCAAAGTCATGCACCAGGGTGGCAATCATCCGCATCCCCAGCTCACCTTTTTCTGTCGGCATATAAGGCGCGTGGTCACGGCCAGTGCCATGCTGGTGGGAAATGGTGGCATAGCCTTGGGCAATCACTTCAGAGGTTTTGGCCTTCAGTTTTTTCCAGCGTGCCAGAGTGGCTTCGTAGCTGTCAGCGCAGCGGAAGAAATAGGTGGTATAGATACTCGACCCCTGACCGTAGATATGGGAGAGGTGAGTGAATGCCATGACATTTTCCCCTTCATCCTTTAAGGCGTTTTCCAGGCTCGCTTCCATCTGATGCATCAGGCTGTCCACATTCTCCCAATCGGTGGAGGTCTCCAGTGTATCGACTGCTATGCCCCGTGCCCAGGTGGTTTCCCGCAGATAAGGGAATTTGAAACGGCCATGTGCCCAGATGGTGCCCATGATATTGGCCAGTGCACCACCAACACCGCCATGTTTTTTCAGAATCTTGCCCAGCTGTTTCAGGGCTACTTTATTTTGGTATTCAGAGCCGGTCACGCCAAAGGTCAGCATGCAGCGATTGTCGTCCAGCCCGCGAAAACGCAGATAGCCATCCAGCAGTTTGAACTGTGTCAGTGAGGTACCAAGATGAGCGTGGGCGCGGGCCTCTTTAGCGTTGCTGACCCGCATCATGGAGAGCGGGATCTTCTGCTGTGCAACTTCCCGGGCGACGGCTTTACCTGCCTGCCAGTTTGGCATAAAGCAGACCATAAACTTTTCTTCTTCTGCTGCACGTTGTACGCGTACTTTCACTTCGGTAAAGATACCCAGGCGGCCTTCGGTGCCCATGGTGAGCTCACGAATGTCCGGCCCTGCGGAAGAGGCGGGAATCGAAGGAATATCCAGTGTGCCCTGCAGGGTTTCCATACGGCCACCGGCAAACATCTGTTCAATACGGCCGTAACGGAGTGACTGTTGGCCTGAAGAGCGGGAGGCGATCCAGCCGCCAATGGTGGACAGTTCCCAGGATTGGGGATAGTGCCCAAGGGTATAACCCCGTGCCTGCAGCTGTGCTTCAACCTGTGGTCCGGGAGTCCCTGCACCAAAGGTGGCAATCTGGCTCTCTTCATTCAGATCCATTAACTGGTTCATGTGACCCATATCAATGGTCAAAATGGCTCTGGTATTTTTCTGTGGCGTGATGTGTCCGGCAACGGATGTTCCACCGCCATAGGGAATCACAATAAAATCGTGCCGGACCGCAAGGGCAAGAAGTTCGCGAACCTGTGCACTGGTTTCCGGATAGGCGACACCGTCCGGAAAAACCCCAAAATCACCACTGCGCATGGCCAGCCAGTCCGGAAAGCTCTGGCCACGGGCATGGCGAACCCGATCTTCTGCAGCAGTGACAATCAGTGGATGTTCAGGCAGACGGGACGCTGGTACCCTGGCTACCACACTCTCCAGGGTGGCATCTTTCAAGGGGGTCGGTTCGCCGATAATACGGCGAATCAATGCATCCCCATGGTCGGAGACTTCCTTAACGTAACTCTCATCACCCCAGCCATTCCAACGGCGCATGGTCTACCCCTGTTCTTTTTATTCTGCTAATGCGCATAACTGCCATATAGAGCCAGGAAGCAGCTAACGCTTATAAACTGACGACGGTGTCTGTTTTTAGAGTTGCTAATGTAGCAAGTTGGGTTGTTATATTTCAACAATCAGTAAGGAACAAACCATACAATATCGTTAATGACAAAGACTCCAATGTTTATGATTGAGTGGAGGGGTAAGCTTAACACCAGGCCTTAAACAGGAATGTTAAGTGCCATCAACCCCAACGCCCATTGGCCGATGACCTGTTACAACCTCTAACTCAGGGCCATCCAATGAATGAACTGATTACTTCACTTCAGGCAACTCCCCCTTCAACCTGGCAAATCCTCTCTTTGTGTGCCCTGGCTTTTGCCCTGTTTATGTCATTGATACCTGGCAAATGGGACCCCACCCGTTTTATCAATGATAAGGTGAAACATGTGCTCACCTTTATGGTGCTCTCTCTGCTGATCGATCTGGCATTTCCAGCGGCCAGCGTCTGCTGGTGGAAACCGGCAGGGCTGATGGCGTTTGGCGTGTTTATCGAGGTCTGTCAGCACATGACCCGTTATCGCCGTTTCAGTTTTGGCGATATTATTGCCAATGGGGTGGGTATCGGGCTTTATATGGGGATCAGTCTCGGTATCCCTGCATTGGTCGCCTCTGAAGGTGGCTGCCAGCCCTGGCCTGAATGTATGAGTGTGTTGTTTAACCTTTAGCCATTAAAAAAGTGAACCTGGTCCTTGAGCAGGGCCAGCCACCTGTTTCTGTGACCATAAGCTGACAAGGCTTGGTCAGCATGGATTTGCCATTGTTTTCCTGGTCTAAAGTCTGCAAAATCACCGGGCATCGGTTTAAATGAATCAACAATAAAAATGCACAACGGCTATTTTGATGTTTGAACTTATTGGATTGGTAAGCACCGTTTTATGTTGTCTATTGCTTCTTTCTATCGCAATCTGCCAGGGCGTCCATTTAAAAAGAAGTGCACTTCGCCTGCCCGAGGCCAGTGGTAAACGGCTGCAGGCCAGAGGCTCGGATTTTTCAATTGTTCATGTGGGTGAAAGCCCTGTCGCCGGGGTGGGGGTGGCAGAGATAAGACAGGGGCTGACCCACCAGGTTATCAGGAACCTGACTCAGGATCGGGGTGTGGAGTTTGATTGGGAAATACTGGCAAAAAATGGTGCCAGAGTGTTCGACTCATTAACCTTTGAGGCGACCATTAAAGAACCGGATCTGTTGATCATCAGCTTTGGCGTCAATGATACGACCAGATTTACCTCAGGCTCGGAATTCAATAAACATATGCAGGCGTGTGTCCATCGCTTTGCTTCCGACAATACCAGGGTATTTATCACATCAATTCCAAAGATCAACCGGTTTCCCCTGATTCCAGCCCCATTAAGCTGGTTGTTGGGAGCAAAGGCCTACTTGCTGGACAGACAGTTGCAGAAGCTTTGCCAGCAGGAGGATTGGACGTATATCCACAGTGGCACGAATCCTGACGCTTCGTTGATGGCGGAAGATGGTTATCACCCTAATGAGTCAGGGTGTCAGGTCTGGGCAGGAATCATTGCGGACAAGATAATAGATACCCGAAGCCACAGGGTTTAACGACTAATTAATTGCCAGGTATTGATACGTATCAATATGCGTATTGATAATTTGTCTAATAATCAGCCTGTTGATTGGTCATTGACTGTCACGATTCTGTCATCTTTTCAGTGTTAATCTGCCCTTGTTGATGGCATTAACAACACCAATAAAAGTGATCGTGCACAGTCAAAATTAAGAACGGAAACTATCATCAGCAATGTTGAGAATTGAGAAATATACGCTCAGAGATGGGCAGGCAGGTTGGCAGGCGCATCTGGTAAAACCTGATTGTTCGAAAATACACGAAACTCGTCGTTTTAGCTATTCAGACTACGGCGACCTTGCATTTCAGGAAGCATTAGACTGGCTTGAGCGTCAGTACTATCAGCCCGTTGCCAATGATTCCAGTGATCAATGCCCGGTGCTGGCCAGAAACGAATCACACTGAGTTTTTTATCTTCAGGGAATGGAGTGTTTGCTATGGATGGCAACTTTTACCGGGAGAAAGAAAAAGCATTTCGCCACAAATCTTCAGCTCTTGCCTTGCATTGCTAATTTTTACCAGTCAGGTAGAGTTGGAAGCGCGTATAAGCAAATATATATTGCCTGAAAAAAAGGGGGTAGCGACATGTCCCGGACAATAAAAGGCTTGATAACGGCTATTATGGCAACAGTATTGTTGCAGACCAATACTGCGGCTGCAGCCCAGAATGATAACCATGTCTACGCCGGGTTGGGCTGGACCGTAAAGCATGGCTGGATACCCTCAGCCATTATCGGAGTTCGTAGCGTCGATGTGGATGGTATTAAGGATGTAACCGGTGTTGATCTTTCCCTCTCTTATCACTTCACCGATGGCTTTGATAAGTTCCTCCTGAAAGGTGTTCGGGGTGAGATTGACTGGCAGGCGGAATTAGGCGCTGGCTATGATTTTCAGGGACAGTCTCTGCTGGTGATCGGTGGTGTGCAGGGTCGTCTGGTTAATTATTCTGTGGATGTCTCTCTGAATGGTGATATTGATGCTGGCCTGACAATCAATAGCATTGATAAATATGACTGGGAGCCATAGTTATTAAATTGACCATAAAAACCTCAATGGCAGTTGACGGCGTTCGGAAAATAGGGATAATACGCATCCACTGGCTCAGCGCAACGTCGGTTGCAGTAGCGGTGAGTTAACGGGGTATAGCGCAGTCTGGTAGCGCGCCTGCTTTGGGAGCAGGATGTCGGGAGTTCGAATCTCTCTACCCCGACCAGATCAGGTAAAGCCCATGCTCTTGAGTATGGGCTTTTTTGTTGCCTGAAGTATATTCCGCAGCTAATTTGCGGAAATCACCACTGTAAAAAGATGGGTGGTTTGCTAAAGTATCAACCGTTCCGGTATGGCGGTGTTTCAGGAAGTATCACTGTCCATGATGTCCGGAACACTGTTTTTATTCATAACCTGGTTATGAATTTCGGGGTATAGCGCAGTCTGGTAGCGCGCCTGCTTTGGGAGCAGGATGTCGGGAGTTCGAATCTCTCTACCCCGACCAGATTTGTTTTTTTATTGGCCAGCATCATGCTGGTTTTTTTTTTTTATTTTCAGAGATGTCGCCTGAATTTTAAGCCATCAGTTGTTCTATCATATTCACTTCATCATCCGTCAGTGGCGTCTGCAAACAATTCAGATCCTGTTGCATGTGTTTTGTATCACTGGTGCCTGTTAAGACAATCATCCCCATTTTTAATGCTGCCTGAAAAATGACCTGTGGTCCGGTTAATCCTGTCCTCTTCATAATGGTCTGACATTCAGGCATTGCCAACAGTTGGGTGTTGGCTGTCAGTAACGAAAACCCCTGGTAAAGAATGTTATGTCGATGGCATAGCGCACGGATATTGGCGTCCCATCCGGTTCTGGCAAAGCAGCGGTTCTGCACCAGCATGGGCTTGATCGCCGCATGGTGGTTCAGGAGCTCCAGCTGTTGGTGATTTACATTGCTGACCCCCAGAAGTTTGATTTGGCCGGACCGATAGAAGCCTTCCATTGCTTCCCAGACGGCAAAGTCCCGGTCACTGAGTCCATGTGACCGGGATGGACCATGCAGCAGATAAGCATCAAGGTAATCCGTGTTCAAGTGCTCCAATGATGAGAGAAGGGACTGCTCAACCTGAGTTTTGGTATCGGCTTCAGGATGGTAGGGCAGACGGTTGTCCTGTCCTTCAGCGTAGGTAAATTTCGTTTGCAGGAAGAGGTCTTCACGGCACTTGCCACTGGTTTGGTAAAAGTTCTGCAGAGCTTCCCCAACCCCTTGCTCAAAATAATGTTTGCGCTGATTGGCGGTGTCTATGGCTGTGAAACCGTTATTCAGGGCTTTCAGTGTCAGCTCGGAGGTGGCCTGTTCTTTCCAGGCCGTGCCATAGATAAAACGGGGAACACGGGTATCGTGCAGCGTAAACGGATGGGTTTCCTGTTGTTCGGTCATCTCCTTGCCTCCCCTGGAAATTATTGGCGATATTATGACTTGTCTGGATTCGGTTCAAGCCGCTTCCCTAATACGGGTGAAATGACGTTATAAATATCCCTTGCTACACTGTAAAAAAAGGAGTTTTTTGCATGTACAGGGAGCGTAGTTTTGCCCAAGATATCTTCTGCTGTAAAAATACCAAGGGTGCCTGAGCCGGTAGAAGGAATTCAGGTCAATTGCTGCCAGAACCCCATCTGCAAAAACTTCCAGATTCCCCCATCCATCCCCGACCCCGAAAAAGTACGTCGAAACACTGATGACCAATACCGGGTAAGTGGCTCAGCAATGGTGAAGAAGTCGGCGTAACCTGCTGTACCACAAACCACGAATAGCCCAACTGCTGCCGATGCTCCGCCCGCTGCCCAATCACCACACGCCACGGTTCCGCGTAGGCAGAGTTCAAATAATAATGAGCAACTTGTGCGGCAAGCAGCCTGGTGCGCACATGCCGGGTTTGTTTGGCGGTATTTCCGTCAGTCAGCACCAACATGGCAGCAGTAGCAGAAAAAATAACCAAAGCCACCATCACTTCCATCAGCGTGAGCCCTTTGTGCTTACTCCATGATTGCAACATCAGATAACCCGTCGCTGCCTATAGTGATACGCTTGGCATCACCAGAGCCTGAGATACTTAATTGAAAAGGCGTCACCTGTCGGTCACGAAAGAAAACCAGATCAGGGATAACGGCTTCGCCAGTGTTAACTGGCTCCTGGAAATGGCTCACGCTCAAACGGACCAACAGATTTTCCGGTAGGCGGTATGGCTGAAAAGAGGGTTCTGCAACAGGCTGTCAGCGCATACGATTGTCATTAAGCTGCCACCACCGATAAAGATTCCCATCGTCAATCGACAACCCCAGCTCACGGTTTTGCGCCACCGCTTGATCCCTGGCGCTGGTCATCATCACGATCAGCCGCTGCGCCTGGGCAGCGGGTAAATTTTCATGGTGGTTCTGAAGCCGATTGATTAAGGTAAGGCTGAGTAAGACACCCGTAATCACAACCACACCAGTAGCTCGATGAGAGTGAATCCTTTCTGGCCTGTTGATTCTGAACAGCCCGGTATCATAGTGACATCTTTACGTTATTATCATTACTTTGTCGTTCAAGCAGTTATGGTAATGCATCCTGCATGCGGGTAACACCGGCAAATTCACTCTCCATAGCAAACACTGAAGTTCTGAGACTCAATACTCAGCACTGGCAGCCTGCCAACCAATGAAAAAGCGACCCAATGAAACTTCACAACCCTGAACACCAAATCGAATATGGTCTATAATCAGTCTATTAATAGACCATTAAAGGAAAAGTCCATGGAAACCCAGACGTTAAGCTACCTGAAGCAAAATGCCGCCAAACTCAATGTGGATGATGGCCCGCTGAGAATCACCCAGCATGGCTTGCCGGTTTATCGAATCTACTCCGAACAGGAAGCCAAAATGCGGGATGAAGCCATTGCCCTGCTTAAGCTGGTCAATCGGGCAGAACGAGACATACGCCAGGGCGAAACCCTATCCACGGAAGAGGCGATCCAGAGATTACGTAATGAATGAGCCGGTCATCGTAACAATCACTGAAACCGGTTTTCAAACCCTCAGTCTGTTAAAAGGCTATATGAGTGCTTTTTTTGAGGAAGAAGAGTTAAACGCACTGTTGACTGAGCTACTTATCAACACAGAACAGCGGATAAAAGAAGTTGCTATACGCCCGGTATGCCCGGAACTGGCACTGATTGGCATCCACGACTACTGGCAACTGAACCTGATGCAGAACTACAAAGTGATTTATCGTTTTGATGAATCAACAGGGACGGCATTCATCATTGCTTTCATGAGGCAAAAACAAAGTGCTGAAAAACTATTGGTGGATCTGGCGTTGATGTGAAGGAAGAAAGGCTTCCATGCCGAACATGGAAGCGATACTCAGGGTGCTTTATTTCATCTCTAAAGCCACAACTTTTTCTAGCTCGTAACTGTCACTGGAGTCAACAATTACAGTAACTAGTGCCCCCCCCTTGAACCAATAATGTGGAACGTATATTTCTCATACGCAGATTTTTCAGGAGATGCATGTACACTAATTTTTTCTTTTAATTTAGCCGCCGCATTTTCACCAACCAGGCGCATAACCTCTTGTTTGCTGAGCACCCACAGCTGGATACTTTCTCTCTTTGGATCATTATCAAGCGAGTATCTAACCAAAGCTTGAAAGCCAGCGACTAGCAAGAATAAAACAATAACAATTTTTACTTTGCCAGTAATAACAGGTAATTTTACCAATTTGAGTAACTCCCAATTTCTACACCTGCAGATACGCCCAGCCGTGCACCAAGTCCCATGGTATTGTTACCATCAATTCCGCCCCAATCAGACCTTTGCGTGAACCACCCTCCAACTGGTGTTGTAATAGCATTCCCACTGGTAGCTGACGCAGTAACACCTCGGCTCACAGGCCCATATCCAACTCCAGCAGAAGCAGTAAAAGAAGTTCTTGCAATATAGCCAGAACCACATGCTTCAGAATGTGGCGAAGGTGTGCCATATGGATCAATAGAGGCTCCTCCTCCAATACCTACTCCAAGCCTTCCTGTAACTTCCAGAGTTCCACCAGAGTAGGCAACATTAACGCCACCTCCAATGCCTAAATAGGCCTCAACACCAAAGGACCACAAGCCATATAAATCCACTTGTGAAATCGGGTTTGCTAATCCATAAACAAATAAATTCACACCACCCAGTAACCCAATCGGATCACTCTGCACATACCGCCCACTGCCCGGCGCATAATCCCTGAACCGGTTGTAATACAACCCACTCTCACCATCCGCATACTGGCCGGGGAAGCGGATATTGAACCCAAGGCTTTCACCACGGGTGATATCTGCCACGCCATAAGGTGAGAGGCTGGTTGCCCGGGCGGTGCTGCCTGCCTGATCGGTCATGGCTCTGGGAGTGGACAGCTGGTCTGCATGCACATCATACACACCCTCCGTCGTTTTGTACTGCAATGGTGCAAAACCCAGGGCATAACGGTACTGTTTGGTCAGTGTATCGTTACTGTCGTATTCCGCAACAATACTGTTACCCTGCCACTGGAAGCGAGTCGCTGTGCCGTTAACGGTTTTCAGCACCCGGCGGCCTAACGCATCGTGAGCGTATTCAGCGATGGTGGCTGGCGTAGTGGCACCGGCAGCGAAGGCTTCAAACCGCACCAGACGACCACGGTGGTTGTAGCCAAAGGTTTCGTAGCGGTTGTCCGCCTTGCTGATTTTCTTCACCAGGTTGCCAGCGGCGTCGTACTGATAGGTATGGGTGCTGTCTTCCAGTAATTTGTTGAAGGCGTCGTATTGTTGTCCGGCTTCCTGCCGGTTGCCTAATGCATCGTACTGGTAGTTATAGGTTTCTGCACCGTGGGTTGCGCTGACCAGCCGGTCGATGGCGTCGTACTGGTAAGACCACTGGGCACCGTCGCCAGTTCGCTGAGTAAGCAGGCCGTTACTGTTGTATTCATAGCCGTAGTCGATACCGGCCACATCGGTGTAGTTCTGGCGGGTCAGCTGGCCTGCGGCGTCGTAATCCCAGTTGCTGGTGCGACCATTGGGGTAATTGATGCCTTTCATCTGACCAATGGCGTCCCAGTTAAAGGTGTGGGTACCATCGGGGCTGGTCATGCCCGCTATCAAGCCACGTTTGTCCCAGGCATAGCTGAGGGTTTCCCCGGCGATGGTTTGTTCCACCGGTTCGCTCTCGGCATTGTATTGCAGGGCAATGGTTCTGCCGTCGGCGGTTTCCTGAAGGGTACGCCCGGCCTTGTCGTAGCTCCAGCTCAGCTGGCTTTCGGGGTTGGTGGCGCTGAGCATGCGACCGTTGGCATCGTAGGTGTATTGGGTGATTTCTCCCTGAGCATTGATCCGGATCAGTCGCTTGGCCGCGTCGTATTGATAGGTGGTTTCAATACCCCGTGGGTCGGTGCTGCTGGCTAGCAGGTTGTCCGCCCGGTAGGTGCGGGTGATGGCGCTGCCATCGGGGCGGGTTTCGCTGATCTGCCTGCCGTACTGGTCATACTGGAATGCAGTAACACCCCCGGCGGCATCCGTAACGGTAAGCAGGCGGCCTGCGGCATCGTAGCTGAACTTTGTCGTCTGGTTGAGTGCGTCAGTAGCGGCAACGACCCGGTCCAGTTCGTCGTAAACGACGGTGGATGACTGGCCATCGGGGCGCAGGGTTTTCACCGGCCTGCCCAGATCATCGTACTGAATACGAGTGGTGCGGCCCAGTGGGTCGGTGGCACTGAGCATTAATCCCCGTGCATTCCATGCCATGGTGGCGGTGTTGCCGAGGGCGTCTTTGAGTAGGATAGCCGGTATCAGACCACTTCATTTGCGTCACCGCTCCAGATGAGTCTGTCATCGTTATCAGGTTACCTGAATCATCATAGGTAAAAAGGCCTCGTCAGTAAAATCTGTGGGTCATTTCCGGTTCAGGTAACTTGCCAAGCGCATGATATAACGCGATTTCCGCACATCTGTAGGTCCTG